>JANBVL010000015.1 GCA_024238995.1 Patescibacteria group bacterium | reverse complement strand
GATGATTTTGCGAAATATTCAAAACCAATTTTAACTTTAAAAGAAGCCCTGGTTGCACTCGGTGAAAAATCCTGGGGAGATATGATAGAAAATGGGTTTATATAAATAAAATTGATATATACATAATATATATGGAAAAACAAAAGAAAAATTTACTGAAGAAAGCGTTTAGCGTTATGTTTAAAGGAGATGTAGAAGAAATTTTAGAAAGAAAGATCTCTGACTTTGGTTCTGGAGCACATATTACCCTACCAAAAAAACATAGGGGCAAAAATGCAAAGATAATTATTTATAGATAATTATTAACAACAAAATCTTTTTATATAAAGAGAAATCTTTTTAAACCATATTTTACTTTAACATAAAATGACAGAAGAAAAAAGTAACAAGAGCATAACAATAACAGTAAAGAAAGATATGTTATGGAAAGCTGGAACTTTTGTATTCGCAGCATTATTCTTAATTGGACTTTTTAGTGGTTGGTTTGGTGGGAGCGGTAGTGATATCAGAGACATAGCTCCAACAGGACAAGCAACAGACACTATTAATGCAAAAGCCCTTATAGAAGATGATGACCCTGTGCTTGGGGACTCAAATGCAGATGTTTCAATTGTAGAATTTTCTGATTTTCAGTGTCCATTTTGTGGGAAAGCGCATACAGGTGCCTTGACTGATTTCAAAAACAGCGATTACTTCAAAGATGGTCAGGTTAATCTGATATACAAACATTTTCCATTAAATAGTATTCATCCCTATGCTCAAAAAGCAGGAGAAGCTTCAGAATGTGCAAACAGACAAGGAAAATTCTGGGAATATCACGATACTTTATTTGCTAATCAGGCTGCACTTGACATTGTAAGTTTGAAATCATATGCAACACAACTCGGACTTGATACATCAGAATTCAACAGTTGCTTAGATGGCGGTGAGGCAAGTTCAGAGATTTCAAAAGAGCTTGCTCAGGCAACAGCTGCTGGTGGTAGAGGAACACCTTATTTTGTTGTAGTTAATAATAAGAACGGCAATGCCGTCCCTGTTTCTGGAGCAGTTCCATTCGCTCAACTAGAAGCTGCAATTAATGCTGTATCATAATTCCAGCAATTTTAAAATGAGGTTTAATAAAGAAAGAATCCAAAGAGTAAAGGATGCCTTATTTAAAAAACCGTATATTTTTTATTTTATCTTTATTTTTTTAGTTTATATCGGACTTAATATCTGGATAAACCAGACATATTCTATACTCCCTGTGCTCGGAGGTTTTTCCAAAGTTTTTTTAATCCCATATTTATTATTTAGTTTTCTGATAATTCCTTTCCTGGTCGCATTAAC
>JANBVL010000014.1 GCA_024238995.1 Patescibacteria group bacterium | reverse complement strand
CAAAATCAGCTGGTTTGATAACCAATTTCTTGGATCATGAAACGCCCAACCACCAATTCTATAAATGATTTTGAACCTTGAATTATTGTTATTAAATGATTTGTACACTGAACCAGCAACGGATCCTAATATGCCAGCTGTTGTAGAACACAAAAAAAGAGTATCTGGTTTTTCTTTTTTTAATAAATTAAGGATTTCTGACACTGAAAACAAAGCTTTTAATGGGTGAGGGTTTCTTTTTAGATGTTTTAGCTGTATTGTTTTAATATTCAAGGCTTGAAGTTTTACAAAGAGCTCGCCATCGCCTTGACCAGCCGCCACTAAAAGCTCATATTTTTCTTTATTTAAATGAGAAACAAGCTCAAATATGAATCTTTGAGCTCCACCGAATTCTGACTGAGTAACGATGAATAAGATTTTGTTTTTACTCATAATCTTCTTTTTTCAGTGTAATAAATTAGGCTTTTCTACGTCATATCTATAGAGACTAATCATATGTTGAAAGTCTTTTTATTTGCATCCAAATCAGTGTTTTCTTGGTTAAAATAGATTGACTTTCAGCTTGCTTTCTATATAATAGATTATTAAATTTAAATAAGCAATCGTATTTATTAAAATATGTTTAAAAAACCAGGAATCATTGGTGTTGGCATGGTTGGCGGCGCTTTAAGGCGCTATTTTGAAGAACACAAAGGGATTAAACCCCTTTTATATGACCCGGGCAAGAATTTGGGTTCTATTGAAGAAATGAACCAAGCAGACGTTATTTTTATCTGTGTTCCAACTCCTTTTGATAAGGAAAAATGTTATTTTGACCTGTCATACGTTGAAAATGCTCTTTCTAGCATTAAGGGTGAAAAAGTTATTGTAATTAAATCTACGGTTCTGCCTGGTGCCACTGAATCTTTACAAAAAAAATATCCTCAACACAAGATATTATTTAACCCAGAATTTTTAACAGAACTTACAGCTGACCAGGACATGTCTTATCCAGACAGGCAAATTCTTGGTTATACAAAAAAATCATTCAATATTGCAAAAGACGTTATAAATCTTTTACCTCTAGCTCCTTTTGAACGAATTCTACCAGCTACTGAAGCTGAGACAGTGAAATATTTTGGAAACACATGGTTTTCAACAAAAGTAGTTTTCGCAAACCAGATTTATAATTTGTGTGAAAAGCTAGGCATTAATTATGACAGAATTATGGATGCTGCGTCTGCTGACAAGAGAATTGACAGAACTCATTTAACAATCTTTCATAAAGGAAAAAGAGGTTATGCCGGGAAATGTTTGGTTGGCGATGAAATGGTTTATCAATGCAGCGAGAATGGAATTGATGTGGTTCCGATTGAAAAATTGTCTGGAGATAAAATTCTTAGCGCTAAAGATGGAAAAATTTTCATTGAGCAAGTTTTAGCTAAAAGCAAAAGAAGGATTAATAAAACCATAAAAATCCATTTGTCAAAAGGTAGGACTTTGGAAATGTCACCAGATCATTTAGTGGTATCTTTTAATAAAAACAATAATCAAACTGTAAAAGAAGCGAAAGACTTAACTCCAGAAGACAGAATTCCAGTTGTTTTAGATAAACTTCCTGTCTTGTATCAAAAACAAACAGTTGATTTTTTTGAAAATTTTAGCGTTAAAGAGGAAGTTTTCGTTGAGCAGTGCCAGAAAAGTTTTGCTAGTGCATTAAAACCGCAGTTGACCTTTCATCAATATAAAGGATTAAGACGTCAGAGGCCGGTTTCTCTTCCAGCACTATCTTTAATGAAAGCCCAGATTCCTTTAGAAGAATTAAAAATTAAAACAGGGAAAACAGGAACATGGATTCCTGTCCAATTAAAAAATAATAAAGATTGGGCTCGACTTATGGGTTATTACCTTGCAGAGGGTTGTGTTTCTGATAATAGGGTGTTATTTACTTTTGGTTATCATGAAAAAGAGCTTATTGAGGATTTAACTTCTATTTTAGATCAGTTAGATATCAAGTTTAGTACTAGAATTGGTTATTGGAAAGGAAAGAAAAGCAGTCTTACATTCAAGGTTTCCTCAAGAATTCTTTCAGAATATTTTAAGGATTTCGGCAAGGGCTGCTATTCAAAATCAATTCCAGATTATATGTTTTTTGCTTCGCAAGAAATAAAAAACCAACTACTCAGCGGTCTTTTCAGAGGAGATGGTTCTTTAGAGAAATCTAATATGGGAAATTACTGCACTATTAATTACGCCACAGTTAGTAAAAAGCTAATAGAGGGAATCGACTTGTTGTTAAGAGAAAAAGGAATATTGTCTAGCAGACGCATATTTAGATCAAAAAAATCAAAAGTGCCTTGTTATGAAATTCGGGTTTCAGAATCTAAAGAGGTTGAAAAGTTGCTCCCATTTTTAACAAAAGAGAAAAGAAATAAAGTTAAACTTAATGCCAGGACTATTAAATCTCCGGCTTATGATAGAATTAATGACAATATTGCTTTGCTTCGCATTAAAAAAGTTGAAAATCTAAACAGCAACAAGTGGGTTTATGCTCTTGAAACCCAAAGCAATCACTATCTTACAAGCGGAGGCGTCTTAACTCATAATTGCCTTCCAAAAGACATAAAAGCTTTTATTAGATTTGCTGAGAAAAATGGCGTTGATTTAAAACTGCATAAAATAGTTGATGAAATTAACGAAGAACTCTTAAAAGAACAAGGAATTACTGATCCTGAAAATTACAGTAAAAGAGATCCATTTTAATATTTTTAAAAATATGGCAAAAATTTTAGTTAGCGGTGGAGCTGGTTTTATCGGCTCCAATTTAGTAGATAAATTAATTGAAAAAAATCATGAGGTTCTTGTAATTGATAATTTATCTACCGGTAAAAAAGAAAACCTTAATCCAAAAGCTAAGTTTTTTAATCTTGACTTAAGAGATTTTGGAAAAATTAAACCAATATTTGAAGGTGTGGATTTTGTTTTTCACTTAGCGGCTTTACCCAGGGTCCCTTTGTCAGTTGCCAAACCAAGAGAAACTAATGAAATGAACGTTACAGCAACTTTAAATACATTAGTTGCTGCAAAAGATGCAAAAGTTAAAAGATTTGTTTACAGTTCTTCTTCTTCGGTTTATGGCATTGGTAATGACTTGCCGTTAAAAGAAAGCATGGCAGCTTTCCCTATAAGTCCTTATGCTTTACAGAAATATGTAGGTGAACTTTACTGTAAAATCTTCTCTTCAGATCTCTATAATTTGCCTACAGTTTCTTTAAGATATTTCAATGTTTACGGACAAAGACAGCCCGAAGAGGGAAGTTATACTCCAGTTATTGGTCTTTTTCTAACTCAAAAGAAAAAAGGATTGTCTTTAACAATTACTGAAGATGGTGAACAAACTCGTGACTTCACGCATGTTTCTGATGTGGTAAATGCTAATATTTTAGCTATGGAATCAGATAGGGTTGGCAAGGGAGAAGCTATTAATATTGGCGCTGGTTGTAATTATACAGTGAATAAAATAGCAGAATTCGTTGGTGGAGAAACTAAATATATTCCTGCAAGACCCGGTGATATAAGGGATACTTTGGCAGACATTAGTTTAGCCAAAGAATTGTTGGGTTGGGAGCCTAAAACAACCTTAGAACAAGGAATAAAAGAACTTAAAAATGAATAATAAAAAAATACTAATTACTGGCGGAGCTGGCTTTATTGGTTCTCATTTAGCTGAAAAACTTCTTAAGCAAGGAGAAGAGGTTTTTGTTGTTGATGATCTTTCAACGGGGAGATTAGAAAATATTGATCATTTAAGAAATAACAATAACTTTCATTTCACTAAAGGATCAGTGCTTGATGAAGACTTAATTAAAGAATTAATAGCAAAAGTAGATCAAGTATATCACTTAGCAGCTGCAGTCGGGGTAAAGAAAATACTAAAAGAGCCCTTAGATTGTCTTTTAACCAACGTTAATGGTACAGAAATAGTATTAAAACAAGCAGAAAAAAGAAAAGTTAAAGTTTTAATTGCTTCCTCTTCTGAGGTTTACGGAAAAGGGGATAAGGTTCCTTTTAAAGAACAAGATGATAGGATTTATGGCTCTGTATATAATAATCGCTGGATTTATGCTTTTTCAAAAGGAATAGATGAGTTTTTAGGTTTAGCTTATTTCAAAGAAAAGAAATTACCTGTTATTGTAACCAGGTTTTTTAATGTTATTGGTCCAAGACAGGTGGGAAGATATGGCATGGTAGTTCCTACTTTTATTAAACAAGGACTAAAAGGTGAGCCTATAACTGTTTATGGAGATGGCGAGCAAACCAGAAGCTTTGCTGATGTTGAAGATATTGTTGAAGCCTTAATTAAATTAATGGCAACAAAACAGGCAGAAGGTCAAGTTATTAATCTGGGAGCAGACAGGGAAATTAGTATAAATAATTTAGCTAAAAAAGTCATAGAATTAACAAACAGTTCTTCAAAAATAACCCACATTCCATATGATCAAGCTTATCCTGACGGATTTGAAGACCTTAGGCGAAGAGTGCCAGACATTTCAAATATTAGAAGAATGATTGGCTATGAGCCAAAATTTAGTCTAGAGGAAACTATTAAAAAAATAATAAAATACCAGCAGCAAGCTTAATAATTTTTTAAAAGGTGTTTTGTTAACTTTATGAATATTTGTTTTGTTTCAATTGATGTTGAATCTGACTTAGCTAAACCACAAAGCTTTGAAGGAGTGGAAAATCTAGACAGGATTTTCAATATTTTTAAAAAACACAATCTTTCAGCTACGCTTTTTATTAGTGGAAATGTGCTTGAAAGATATGAGAATCAGATTAAAAACTGGGCAGAAAGCTATGAAATTGCCTCACATAGTTTTTCACATCAGTTTTGGAATAATTTAACTGGTGAACAAAGACAAAAAGAGCTGGATAGATTCATTAG
>JANBVL010000013.1 GCA_024238995.1 Patescibacteria group bacterium | reverse complement strand
GTGATTTTTATATTTCTTGCAAATACAGTAGAATGATTAAGGCTTTGAAAAAATTAGGACTTCATGTTAATGAAAAGGCTTCAAGGCATGCTAAGGCAGAATGTCTTACAAACAAGGCAAAAATCACTATTCCCAGACATCCAAATAAAGAAATCAACAAAGGAACAGTAAAAAATATTTGTGATTTTCTCCTTGCAAAAGAATATTCTGCACAGAAAATAATAGAAGCCCTATGGATAAAGAAATAGAGTTTGGATAAGCTTAGCTTATCCCCAAAGATTATCCAAAGAATTTATGCGACTACAAGAGTTTTCCACAGCACAAGTTGTTGTGTTTTTATTTTTGGACTTGTAAAATTAAAAAACATGAACAAGCTTATAAAGCTTTTATTTTTAATTATTGTTTTACTCCTCGTTATTGGAGGAGTTTTTTATTGGAAAAATCAGCAAGAAGTGGCTGATTTAAATAAAGAATTGCCTGAAGGGGTGAGGGTAGTGAAAACCTTAACTGGAGATTATGTGGTCGTAAATAAGATTGATGGGTATAGTTTTAAAGTGCTGGAGGAGTGGGAGGGATTAAGTAAAGCAATATATAAGGATATTACAAAGACTGAGTTAAGTATTGGAGAGGTGCTTCAGAAAAAAATAATTTTTGAGTCTTATTTGTTAATAGAGGGGACAAGGCCACTAGACGGAATGGAATTAAGAGTTTTGAAATTTATTGATGATGTTGATTTAAATACATTTGTAGAACAATTTAAAGAAATATATATGCCTTACAGGAAAACAACAATATCAGAATTTTTTCCTCAAATAGCAGATTTTATAGTAGAAAACTTAAAAGGTTTAAAATTATCCACACTACTTCAATCGAAGCATGGTAGTGAGATGGTCCTTTCTGACCAATATTATTTTTTTAAAAAAGATTCAAAAATCTATATAGTAATGCATTTCGACGATGAATTTGTTCGAGAATTCATTGCTGATGGGAAATGGTAAGAAACTTCTATGCCTATCAAGATTAGTCCGTATTTAATAAAATTGTCATGTTTAGCGATTATGCTCTGCGTAATCGCTAATTTTGGCTTAGGAAATGTTGTTTTTGCTAAAAATATAGCTAAAATTAATGATAAAGACGTTAAAAAAATAAAAACAGGCTTGGATTTAGTAAAAACAGTAGTGAACTTTACTATTAGAGACGATAAATTAAAAACCATTTTAAATACAGGTATTAATATTGGAGATACATCTACGGACATTACCTATGGACTGCTTGTCCTAAGTACTTTAAATGAAATGGAGTTCATAGATTTAGTTGTTTCTCAGAAATATAAAACAGTGGCAAAAAATTATTTTAATAGTATTTTAGACGAAAGATTGAATTTAATGAATTATTATACAGGAATAGGGTATGACCTGCCCAGAATACTATCGGGAAATATTACGGGACCAATGTCCGCATTAACTTTAAACGCATTTTCAATGACCAGTAAAGTCATTAAGATATTTATAGCCATTGAAAATCTTAAAACAGTCAAATCCTATAACGGTTTATGGTATTATTTTGATTTAAGGAAGAGTAATGAATCTCACAAAACAGCATGGGAAGAAGCAAAGATAGTAATGGGATGGGCGACTAAACCATTATTTTCTCTCCGTGATGTTAATAAAATAACCGAAGACAATAAGTCTCAGCTTGAACTCCAATTTGCCACTCTTTTTGATAAATGGGGACCCTATGTGACTATTAATAAAGGGGTTAATGAACAATACAAAAAACAAGTTCAAAAAGAACTTCAAAATACTGTTGTAACAGCATATGAGAGCTATAAATTTGTTGAAAAAGAGGACAAGCCTTTTTTTACAGAAAAGGCAAGGACAACTTTGAATAATTTGTTGGAGAAAATAAGTAAAATACCAGTATTTGTGGCAAATACTGGCAAAAATATTCAGAAAACAGCCCAAGAACAATTAAACAAGATAAGTTCACAAATACAAAGATTAACAGCTTTTATAAGTAATTTTGGGACAGGTATGGCTGTAAAAGTAGAAGAGATTTCGGAACAATTAATTGAACCAGAAATTAAAAACATAGAAGAAAAAGCAAGTTGGGATAAGCTTAGCTTATCCCAAAAGGATGAGTTGTCAGTAGTATCAGAAGCACAAGATATGGAATATAAAGGAGGCCCAGAACCAAGTTTGGACAAGCTTAGCTTGTCCAAAGAAGAGATTCAGGAAATAATTGATGACATTTCTGAAAGAGTTGATGTTCTTGCGCAAGAAGTTAAAGAATTGATGGATAAAGAAGTTCGGGTTAAAGAAGAATTCAAGGAAGAAATAGGAAAAGAACAGGAGGAAACATTCCAGGCTGAAAAACAGGAATTAGCTGATGGCCAAGAATCAAATGAAAGCATTGTTTATTATAGTGGCGGGATATCTTATTCCCCGCCAAACCCAGTTTTTCTTAAAATTTTAATCACAGAGATTCAAATCGCCAGCGAAAATAATCAAAAAGATGATTTCGTTGAACTCTATAATCCAAATTCTGAAGATGTTAATTTAACTGATTGGTATATTCAGAGAAAAACAAAAAGCGCATCTGATTTTTCAACTTATGCCCCCAAAAGTTTATTTTCAGGAAAACTCATCAGGTCCCACAATTATTTTCTAATTGCAAACGCTTCTTCCTCACCCTTTGTTGTGGCTTGGGTAGCTGATGTCCTAACTACTTATCCTTTAACTGAAGATAATACTCTTGTTCTTAAAAATCCTAATAGAGAAATCTCTGACAAGGTTGGATGGGGTCAATCTCAAGATTTCGAGACTGCTCCAATAGAAAATCCATTGGTTGGCGAAAGTATTGGCAGAAAATGGTCAGCAACAAGCGAAAGCTATATTGATACCGATAATAATTCTCAGGATTTTGAGATTCAAGAACCGACTCCGAGAGCCCAAAATAAATCAAAAATAGAATCGGAACCTGAGTCTGAATCGGAAAACCAATTACCGATTGCATCTTTTAGCTATAATCCCCAAAACCCCAAGATTAATGAACAAATTGTGTTTGATGCCTCTCCCTCAACTGATTCTGATGGTCAGATTACATCTTTTATCTGGGATTTTGGTGATGGTAATTCAAGCACAACGAATCAAGCCACAACAAGCCATTTCTTTACAACTTCAAGTGATTTTATAGTATCGTTTAAGGTCATAGATAATCTTGGAGCGACAAGTTCACTAGCAACTACGACTATAAGTGTAAGCGAAGAACAAATATTTGATTATCCTATTGTGGTTATTAACGAAATATCCTGGATGGGAACAGCGAGTTCGTCAAATGACGAATGGATTGAGCTTTATAATAATACTGAACAGGACATTGATATGGCTAATTGGACTCTCAGCTGGAGTCATGGGACAACCAGTCATTCTATTGTTTTTTCTACTTCAACTGCTACCACCACCATTTCTGCTTATGGATTCTATTTAATGGAAAGAACTAATAATGATACTATAAGCGATATTTTTGCTGACAAAATTTATACTGGAACTTTAAATAACAATGGTGAACATTTAAAGCTTTTTGATAATCAGGACAATTTAATTGACGAAGTGAATTATGTTGATAATTGGTTTGCTGGAGAAAATCAAAAAATAGGGGATGATTGGCTTAGGGTTTCTATGGAAAGAATTAATTCAACTAGTACTGGTTCTACATCGACCAACTGGTTAAGTAACAATCTTATTGTAAAAAACGGCAAGGATGTTAGTGGAAACAATATCAATGGTACGCCAAGGGCGCTGAATTCAGCTTCAATTTCTCCAACATTAATTACGAATTTGCTTTTTGATAAGGGAATTTCTGAAATTATTTTAACTCTCCATAATAGTCCTTATCTTGTTCAAGATAACTTAGATATTCCTCAGAATAAAGCTTTGTCTATTGAACAAGGGGTGATAATAAAGTTTTGTGAAGAGTGCGAATTAATAGTTGAGGGAGTAATTCAAACTCCTGCCATAAGCACTCAAGATATTGTTTTTACCTCTTGGCGGGATGATGATTACGGCGGTGATACGAATGGAGATGGGCAGTTAACAAAAGGCGAAGAAGGGGATTGGAGAAGAATTTATTTTAAAGATAGTTTTGGTTCAGAGTTAAATAATGTAATTGTAAAATACGGAGGAAAATTTCTAGAACACCCATCGTATACTAACTCCTCTTATTTACCAATTATTCATGTTGAAGGAGGAAGTATTAGTATTCAAAACGCTACAATCAGCGATGCCTTTACAAGAGCGATTTGGTTAGATAATTCAACCAGTACTATTAGTGATGTTGTGCTTTTCAACATTAAAAACTCTCCTAGTACTCGTGATTCTGCGGCTATTTTTATAACTAATGGAAATTCGGTTATTGAAAACTCTACTTTTTTAGATAATTCGATTGGAGTTGAGATTCAAGATAGCATCTCAACTATTAAGAATTCTACCTTTTCTAATAATTCAACAGGAATTGAAATTAAAGCTGGGGAACCGAACATTGAAAATAATACTTTTGAAAATAATGAAGTTCCGATTCGCCTTTTTGGGTCAGCTTCTCCTAATTTTTTAAACAATTATCAAAACACTTATAACAATGACTTAAATGCTGTTTTTCTTGCAACATCAACAAGCATATCTGCTACTAGTACCTGGCAAGCTGATTTGCCCTATGTGATCAATACCAATATTTCAATTTCTCAAGGTGTTAGTTTAACCCTTGAACCGAACGTTGTAATTAAGTTTGGTAATAAAAAGTTAATGTTAATTAATGGCAAGCTTATAGCCCAAGGCGCTTCAGACAGTGAAGTGATTTTTACTTCTCTTAAAGATGATGATTACGGAGGTGATACTAATAATGATGCCACCAGCACTCATCCTTATGATATCAATCCTTTGGATGGTCTCCGTGATTGGTTTGGTCTTCGTTTTTATTCTTCTGGTTCAATTTTAGATGGAGTTATTATTAGATATGGCGGTACAACTTTTGATAAGGCTATTGGAGCGGTTGCGATTGAAGAGAATGTTGATATTACGATTCAAAACTCAATTATTGAAAAAAACAGACTTGCTATTACTTATGAAGGTGCGAATTGCACTACAACAAAACAGAAAATTGAGCAATTAGAAACTAAAAACAATGTTGTTTTTAGTGATGATAATGCTTATAAGTACTTAGTTTCTGATAAGTGCTATTGGATTTCTTCTACTGAACATAAGCCATAAGGGTTTTTTAATAATAGGATGGGGATAAGCTTAGCTCATCCCAATCATAATTACGATAAGCTTAGCTTATCGTAATCTGAATTTGACAGGGGGGGGTTCCGATATAATTTAAACCAAAAGTGGTCATTAAAGACAACTTTTGGTTCATAACTATGAACAAAACTCTTGGGCGTGAAATTTTGTCAGGTATGGGCGAGCTTTTAGATGAAAAGCAAGGGGCCTGGGTAAAAGTAAATCTTAAAAAAGATGTTTTGTTTTTATTAAAAGTTAGATATGAAGATGAGAAGTGAATATGACAATTATTACGATTACATATTTCATACAAGGCTCCACTATTGACAAAGCATTATAAAGAAGACGATAATAAAACCAATGAGGGGTTTTCGACCTAAAATAATTATATTTGTTGTTTATAGAGCCAAAGACGGTAATTGGAGGGGGTTTTGCAGTCCCTACGATATTAGCTGTGAGGCAGAAACCAGATTGCAGGCGATGAAAAGGATAGAAAAATCATTCAAGCTATACGAAGAAGGTTTAAAAAAGTATGGATATCCTAAACATTTATCAATACGTCCTTTATCAGACAAGCAGGACCAGCTTGTATTTAAGATAGTGAAAAGAAAGGTTTTTGCAAACATAGAAAAAAACTTTCTTAAGTTTCAAGAAAAGAAAAAGGAAGAGTTTAAAATTAAAGAACCTTTAAACCTCTCGGGTTATTATTTGTGTCCCGTTTAGTATGCCCAAACAAACCCGAATTAAATTTAAGGTTTTTATGAGGGCCATAGAGAGATGTGCGACACAGAGGTTCGGGAAATGTAACATTATTCCCAAGAGAGGAAGTGCAAGAAGAATTGAGTTGTTTAGACAAAAAACCGACAAAGATCCCATTGAAATGTGGGTAGTTCATCAAGATAAGTATGTATATACGTGGGATTTTAAAAAAGCATATACTAAATTAGGAATAACCAAGCAAGAATTTCTGGACATAATTGATTCTCTTTGAATTAACAACAATGAAATGTTCATAAGATAAGACTCTTTTCGGAGTCTTTTTTACAAATTAAAATCCCTTAAGGATTAAGAAACCAATTTCTGAAATGGTCATCTTTATTGAGCGCATGAATTCACAGTGGGTACACAGTAGTTCCACAAAGTTTTAAACAAGTTATTATTGAGTTTTCCAAAGCTTTTTCCACAGCTGATAGAATGATATTTTTTTTGACCAATTTTTTTGTTTTTGTTATAGTTGTTGTATTAAAGAATATGGACAAAAATAGAGTTATTGAAGCAATCAATGAACTGTATAGATTAACCTTACTTTTTCCAAAAAAAGAGCCTTTAAGATTTAAGATGAGAGAAATTGCTGATGAGATTTTAGCTAATTTTGTTACTTATTTTAATTCTTCTCCAAATACTCAAAATCCAGAAACTGTTAAAAGTTCCCATAGCTTGTTTGAAGTTCTTGATAGTTTTTTTGAAGTTGCAAAACAACAAAATTGGGTTAAGCCAATTGATGTTTTAAATCTTCAGGACGAATATAGGGCTATAGAACAAGAAATTAAAAAAGAGGTTAAACAAGCTGAAACTATTAATAGCAAAGAACCAGAACCACAAAAACAAGAGCTTGAAGAGCCTGGCGTTATTCAGATGCCAGCACTTCAGGTTGAAGCTGTTAAAATACCTGAAAAAATCATTGATGTAGAGCAGAGCAAAGCAGAAGTAAGTGAGCGCCAAAAAGTGATTTTAGATATATTAAAGCAAAAAGAAGGTGTGCAGGTTTGGGAGGTTAAAGATTCTTTTCCAGACATAAGTAAAAGAACCTTGCGCAGAGATTTTAGGAAATTGCTTGAAGATGGGTTAGTTGAAAGAGAGGGGGAGAGAAACACTACTTTTTATAAGCTTAAAAGTGATAGGACATAGACAAAATTAAGATAAATGTGTTTAAAAAGTAGGACATGTCCTACTATCAATTTATTTATATATTAAATTTTTATGGGAAATCCCAAAAAATTATTTAGTCAAATATACGATACTTATATTGGCAAAATATATAAGTTTGTGTTTTTAAAGGTAAATTCTCAGGAAATTGCTGAAGATTTGACTTCTGAGGCATTTTCAAGGACATGGGTTGTTTTTAAAGAAAAACAAGAAGAAATCAAGAATGTCCGAGCTTTTTTATATAAAACAGCGAATAATTTAGTTATTGACCATTATCGGGAAAAAGCAAAGACTAATACAATATCAATAGATAGCCATAGTATTTTTGGGATTGCTGATCCAAGACAAGATTTAGAAAAAAATATCCTAATTAATTCAGATATGGAGGTTGTAAAGCATGCTTTGCTTGATTTAAAAAAAGACTATCAAAATATTGTTATTTGGCGCTATTTAGAAGATTTTTCTATAACTGAAATATCAGAACTTTTGAACAGGTCAGAATCAGCGACAAGAGTACTGCTTCACAGGGCTTTAAAAGCTTTAAAAGAAAGAGCAAAACAGGTGTAATAAAACAGTGTTTTTTCCGTCATAATAAGTAGAGCTATAGTGCTTGCATTTTTATTGAATTTGAGATTATTAGATTTACATGAATGAAATCAAACTAGTTAGAGAATTAAAGAAATTAAACCAAATCAAACCCGAAAAACAATTTGTTCTATCAACTAAAAAACAGATTTTAGGAGAAGATCCAAGGTTTGGTTTATTTGTGAACTTGAAACCAGTTTATGCTGGTGTGTTTTGCTTGTTTTTATTGTTAGCTATATTTCAAGTCCAGAATGCTTTACCTGGTGAATCATTGTTTTATTTAAAGAAGATTGCTGAAAAAGGCCAGATTATGTTTTCTTCTGAAGATCAAAAGCCAGGGTTAAGCTTGCTTTTAGCTAATAGAAGATTGGCTGATTTAAGCTTTTTAGCAGAAAAAAATAAAGCCCAGAGATTAGCACCTGCGATTGATGAGTTTAAAGCTAATGTGAATGAGGTGGTTAAAAACCTGGCAAAAGTAACAGAAATTAATGAAAAGTTTGTTGCCCAAATCAGGGAGTTGGAAGAGACCAAACAGGAAGTTGAAAGAGTGCTGGCAACAAAGATTGAAACACAAGAGTTTGATGATGCTTTAGCTGATTTAGTCCAACAACAAATAGAGTATTTAGGACAAAGAACTTTAAATGAAGAAGATTTAGAAATTTTAGAGCAAATAAAGGAGCTTTTTGAAAAGCAGGAATATTCTGAATCATTGATTAGGATTTTAGACTTGAATCACAATTAATTCCTTGAAAGTTTTCCACAGTTTTTATTTTTTCTCAGTTTGCTAATATAGACTATATTAAAATTTGAAAGTCGCGCTCCCCGACCCAAGAGATTGGTGTGGGTGTTATTCTCGTGACTAATACGTAAGGTCACGAGCTCCCCAACCTAACTCAATAAATAAAGTCGTAATTAATTTGGGAAGGGTAGGTCGACGCGACTAGAAGTAAAAAAATTAATAATTAAATACAAAACGAAAATTAAAAAAATGACTAAAATTAAAAAGATTGTCGCGATTGTTACCACATTTACTTTTCTATTTACCGCTGCTGGTCCTGCTATGTCTGCAACGATTGCAGAGCTTCAGGCTCAGATTGCTGATTTGTTAACTTTGATATCTAGTTTGCAGACCCAGTTGTCAGGAATGGCAGGTGGAGGTGGTACTATTTCAGGTTGTACGATTAGTAGCTTTGACAGAAGCCTTAAAACAGGCATGTCAGGTGATGACGTTAAATGTCTACAGATTGTCTTAAATACAGACAGTGCTACTCAAGTTGCATCTTCTGGAGTAGGTTCTCCTGGTAATGAAACTAGCTACTTTGGTTCTTTAACCACTGCAGCAGCAATCAAGTTTCAGGAGAAATACGCCAGTGAAATTCTCGCTACCTATGGTTTAACTAGTGGAACTGGTTATGTTGGAACAACAACCAGAGCCAAGTTAAACAGCTTGCTTAGTTCAGGCGCAGGTGCTGGTACAGGAGGAACTGGTGAAGTCGGAACAGCTGCTGTTGTTAGCTTAGCTGCCGATACACCAGCCGCTTCTCAAACAGCAATGAATGCTCAGGATGTAGTTTTCACAAAAGTTAAGTTTTCAGCTGGTGCTAATGCTTATACTGTTTCAAGTATAGTAGTTACAAGAGGTGGTGTTGCTGCTGATACTGATGTTTCAGCCGTTAAATTATATGATGGCGTAACTCAGCTAGGTTCAACTCAAGCCTTGAATACAACTACACATAAAGCCAGCTTTAGCGGATTAAACTGGACAATTCCAGCTTATTCAGTTAAATACCTGACTAT
>JANBVL010000012.1 GCA_024238995.1 Patescibacteria group bacterium | reverse complement strand
GGCACTATATCTAAAAGCTTGATATTTTCTTCTTTTTCAAAAAAGTCAGCCAAAAGACTTCTTTCTTGGGGCGGGTTTTCCAAGTTATTCGAAGGCAAATAGGTTAAAAGTTTTTTAACTGCTGAAAAGCAATCTTTTTCATTTTCGTATACAAAATGAGCGCAACCACTTTTAGAACTATGGATACCAGCTCCTCCTAAATCTTCAAAAGAAATTTCTTCTCCTGTCACTTTTTTAATAACTTGAGGCCCTGTTATATACATTTGAGAAATTCCTTGAGTCATAAAAACAAAATCAGAAAGTCCTGGTGCGTATGAGGCGCCTCCAGCAGAAGGGCCAACGATGACAGAAATTTGGGGAATTACTCCTGAAGCTTGAACCATTGATCTAAAAATAGATGCATAACCATCTAAGCTTGATATTCCTTCTTGAATCCTTGCTCCGCCAGAATCAATTATTCCAATAACAGGACTGCCGGTTTTTTTTGCTAAATCAATTATTTTAACTATTTTTTTAGCATGCATTTCTCCTAAAGAGCCTCCAATTTTAGAAAAATCCTGGCTAAAAACATATACTTGACGCTTGTTTATTGTTCCAAACCCTGTTATTACTGAATCGCCTGGAAACTTTTTTTTGTTCATATCTAATTTGTCAAAACGACTCTCAACAAAAGGATCCAGCTCCAGAAAACTGTCTGTATCTAAAAGCAAACTAATTCTTTCTCTGGCAGTTAGTTTTCCTTTTTGGTGTTGTTTTTCAATTAATTCTTTATTTTCCAATTCTTCTAATCTCTTATTCAATTTTTTAACTTGTTTTTTTAAAAACATAAATTACTGGCTAATAATTTTTAATTGCTCTTTTAATTCACTAATGATCTGTTTTAAAATTTTCTCATTATCCACGCTTTCCTTTAATTCTATTTTAAGGGATGTAGCGGTATTTTCCAAATCTTTAGAGAATTGGTCAATATTTGTGTTAAGTCCAATTCCCATTACTGAGAACCTTACATTATTTGATAATACGTTTTCAGTTAAAACTCCAGCAATTTTTTTTCCATTAACATAAACATCATTGGGCAATTTAATAAAACATTCTAAATTAAAGTTTTTCTTTATTGTTTTCGCTATAACAAAAGCAGCTAAAATAGTTAAAGTTTGTAAATCTTCAATGCTGGTTTTCGGTAAAATAACAGAAAAATAAAGACCGCCACTAGGAGAGAACCAATAATCTTTTTTTCTGCCGTAACCAGCAGTTTGTTCTTTTGCCCATAAAACCAACCAAGGCTCGCCCTTTTCTTTTTTTGCGAGAGCGTTTGTTGAAGAAACTTTTTCTAATTTTTTGATTTTCATTTAAAGTTAAATTTTCACTCTAATGCTACTAAAACATCACCTTTATTTACTTTTTGATTTTTTTCAACTAAAACATTTTTTACTTTGCCTTCAAAGTCAGAAATTATTTCATTTTCCATTTTCATTGCAGATAAAAGAATAATTTTTTTCTCTTTTTTAACAAATTCTCCTTTTTTAATAAAAATCTCTGTGATCTCTCCAGTAATTGGAGCTATAATCTCCTTTTTCTTAAAATTCCTTTTTGGCAAAGAAGCTTTAGCTATTCTTATTCTCTTTTTTTCTTCTTCCCTGAATTTGAATTCTTTGTTTTCTACCTTTATCTTTATGGTTTTACTATTCTCTTTTGAAATTTGGACATTATACTTTTTGCCATTTATATTAAACTTAAATTTCATGGTTTTGACTATTCAAACATTTTTAATCTTTCGCTCATCAGCCAGTTTGAAACCAAAGGCTCTTTTGATGTTTCTTCAGATTTTTTAATGCTTTGATATATCTGGAATATTAGTTGAGCAATTTCTTTTTCTTCTATTGGCTTTGTTTTAATTATTTCTTTGCAAGGTAGTTGGGGAAGTAATCTCTTCAAAATATTAGTTTTCTCAATAAAATTAGTGGTAAAATCCCCTTTTAAAAAGACTTTATCTTTTATAAGCAATTTGAAAAAAGGAATAGTGGTCGGCACTCCTTCAATAATAATTTCTTCCAATGCATTTTTTAATCTTCTAATTGCACCATCTCTTGTTTTATTATGAACAATAAGTTTTGCTAAAAGAGAATCAAAGTGCGGATAAATTTCTTGTTCTGAATGGATAAAACTATGGAAAAAGACACCGCGGCCTCCAGGAGGAATATATTTCGAAATAGTGCCAGGATTAGGCCTAAAGTTTCTTTTTGGGTCTTCGGCATTAATCCTTGCCTCAATAGCCCAGCCATTAAATACAATATCATCTTGAGAAAATTCAAGTTTCTGACCTTGGGCAATTTTAATCTGTTGTTCTACAATATCGATGCCAGTTATAGCTTCTGTTACAGGGTGTTCAACTTGGATTCTTGGATTAACTTCTAAAAAGTAAAAGTTTTTATTCTCATCCATTAAAAATTCAACAGTTCCTGCGCCCTGAAACTTTAGTTGTTTGGCAAGCCCAACTGCCAGATTAGCCATTTTTTCCCTTGTTTCTTCGTCTAAAGATGGAGAGGGAGCTTCTTCTAAAAGCTTTTGAAATCTTCTTTGGATCGTGCATTCCCTTTCTCCTAAATGCACAACGTTTTCTCCGTCTGATAAAATTTGAAATTCAATATGTTTTGCTTGAGTTAAATGTTTTTCAAGAAAAAAATCAGTGTCAGAAAAAGCTTGTGACATTTGTCTTTGAATGCCTGTTGAGATTGAAAAGATATCACCAAAATCAATTTTTCCTTCAATAACTCTAATGCCAATTCCTCCACCTCCTTTTCTTGCTTTTAAAACAAAAGGAGGTTTTATTTTTAAAACCCATTTTACCAAGTCTGCTTTAGTCTTTATTGAGCCTCTGCTTGCTGGCAAAGTTGGAATTCCAGCTTTTTTAGCGATTTTTTTTGCTTCAATTTTATCCTCTAATTTTTTTAGAGTTTTAAAATGAGGTCCAATAAACTTGATTTTCTTTTTTTTACAAAGTTTAGCAAATCTCCAGTTTTCAGCTAAAAATCCATAGCCAGGATGGATCGCATCAACTTTTGCCTTTTTTGCAATTTCAATAATTTTTTTCTGGTCAAGATAGCCTGCTGAACCTTCTTTTTCCAGGAAATAATATTCATCAGCCAACCTTGTTTCAATAAAATTAGACTCCTGTCCCTCTAATGGACACAAGGCTACAGTTTTAATTCCCATTTCCTGACAAGTTCGAATTATCCTTAAAGCAATTTCACCGCGGTTTGCAATAAGTATTTTTTTAATTGTCATAATTATATGGTTTTTGAGATAAGCGAGAAATTTCTCTCATTATTTGATCAGTTATTTTTCTTAAAACCTGATTATAATTTTCTGGTTTATTCTCTATTTCTTGTTTTGAATAATACAATGGTTTTCCTATTTTAATGATTCTTTTATAGCTTGTTTTGCTTGATTGCATTCCAACAGGCACCACTGGAGCTCCTGTTGCAAGAGCCAAGTCTGCTATTCCTGTTTTCCCTTTTAAAAGGATTTTTCTATCATTGCTGTCTCCTTCAGGATAAAGAACAATGATCTTTTTTTGTTTCAAATTCTCTATTATTTTGCCTAAAATGTATTTTCTGTCAACCTTCTTTCTATTTATCGTGATTGCGTTTGAAAAGTAATAAAGCAGGCCTGATAAGAGCATGGTTTTAAAACTATCCAATGCTCCGACAAAACGCATGTCTTTTAATTTCTCTTTTAAAATACTTGCTATGAACCAATGGTCTTTTCCATTGATATGGTTTGGGGCAAGAATAAAACCGTTGTTTTTGGGAATATTTTCTCGGCCTTCCACTTTTTCTATAAAAAAGCTTTCTAAAAAAGGAGAAGAAATGAATTTACAAAAATATACTAAAGCTGTTTTCATGAGTTTTTATCTAACTCTGCTTTTAAAAAAACAATCTTTTCCATCATTATATCAGTAATTTTTGAAAGTAATAACCTATATTGTTCTGAGCCTTCATTGAGTTTTTTTGCTTGCTCATACTCTTTTTCAAAATACAATGGCTTTCCAATATTGAACTCAATAATTCTTCTTATTGTACTTATTTTAGGCTTGCTTTTTGGCGGAAGAAGTTCAAATGTTCCTTTAACTGCCATTGGCAATATTGGTGTTCCTGTTTTAAGGAATATCCTAGCTACACCATGTTTACCCTTTTTTATTTTCCCATCATAACTCCTTCCACCCTCAGGATAAATTATTAAAGAATCTCCTTTTTTTAAGAACTCTATTGCCTGTTCCATTGCTTTTCTCTTTGATTCTATTTTTTTTCTATTTATACCGATTACCCCGGCAATAAAATATGTGATATATAAGAGTATTTTGAATAATCCAGTGTACTGGTCTGTTTGGCCGATAAAGTGAAATCTTCTTGGAACGCAAACATAGCCCTGAACCATCCAGTCTAAATGACTTTGATGATTTGAAACTAAGATAAAGTTTTTTTTAGGGATATTTTCCCATCCTTTAATCTCTTTAATGAAAAGAAACTTAACAATGGGTTCAAAAAAAATCTTGCAAATCCAAGAAACTAATCTGTTCATTTAATTTATGCTTCTTCTTTGAGGATTTTTTGTGCAGTTCCAATAGCATGTTCAATAATCTCTTTACACGTTTTAATTTCTGAAATATCTCCAGCACAAAGGCCGCAAAGAAGCGGAGCTTGATTAATATCGGCATTTAATAATTTTGAAGATGAATATGCACCAGCTCTAACTTCTTCAGGAAAAGGGTTTTTCTCTTCTAGTTTTTTTACTCTTTCAGCTAATTCATTTTTTATTAATCTTACTGGATGACCGGTAAATTCTGCCACTGTAATTATATCCTCATCAGTAGCATTTAAGATCGCTGTTTTATAATCTTCGTTAATATCGCATTCTTTCGCTGCTAAAAACCTAGTGCCCATTTGAACCCCATCAGCACCTAAAACAAACATTGCTGCTGTTGTTTTTCCATCATAAATACCACCAGCTGCAACTAGGGGAGTATTTTTAAGCGCTTTTTTCACTTGAGGCACCAAGGTTAATGTTGTTTTTTTTCCGATATGACCTCCTGATTCCATTCCCTCAGCCACAATAACATCAGCGCCATTTTCCTCCATTTTTTTAGCCAATCTTGTAACAGCAACAACAGTAATGATTTTAATACCAGCTTTTTTTAAATGAGGAAACAAAGGAAGGGGATTGCCTCCTCCAGTTGAAACAATAGGAACCTTTTTTTTAATTACTACTTTAATTAAATCAGGAATGTTAGAATTTTGAAGCATTAAATTCACTGCAAATGGTTTATCAGTTAATTTTTTAGTTTTATTTATTTCATCTTCTAACCACTTAGCAGATAAAAATCCAGCACCAATTATTCCCAGTCCTCCGGCATTAGAAACTGCCGAAACAAGCTGTGAATCTGAAATTCCAGCCATTGCTCCCTGGATAATAGGATATTTAATATTCAAAAGTTTTGTTAATTTTTTACCAAGCATGATTTAAAATTAAATAATTAAAGGTTGTTTTTTTAAAATAGCGTTTGCTTCTGTTGTTAATTCTTGAATTAACTTTTTTACAGTTGTCATTTTATTAATTCTCCAAACATTTGAACCAGCAAATACCAAACCTTCTTCTGTATTACCCAGTCTGGCATTTTCCAAGGCTTCTAAAATACAATAGCTTTTATCGCAGATATTTCCCATACATGCTTTACATTTTGAGAGGTCTACTTTTGGCGCCTTGCCTTCTAGAACTTTTTTAACAAAAGAATTTTTAATTGCTCTGCCAGGTAATCCAACAGGAGATTTAATTATTACAACATCTTCTTTTTTAGCTTTTAAGTGGACATCTTTAAAGTTTTGATGAACATCGCATTCTTTTGTTGTAACAAATCTTGTTGCTATCTGAACTCCTTTGGCACCTGCTCTTAACATTTCCACAATATCTTTTCCATCAAATACACCGCCAGCAGCAATTATTGGTACTTTTACTTCTTTTACTGTTTCCTTAACGATATCAATTGTCTTTTTAAATTCATGGCCTTTTGGAAATCCAAGATGTCCTCCTGCATCTTTTCCTTCAATAACTATTGCTGATGCTCCCATTTTTTCACCTTTTTTAGCAACTTTAACAGATGAAGCCATTGAAACTATTGGAACATTATATTCTCTTCCCATTTCAAAAATATCTTCTCTGAATCCTGCTCCTTGAATTACTAAATCAATTCCTTCTTCCATAGATGTTTTTACTAATTCAATGAAGCGGTGTATTACTCCCATAATGTTTATTCCAATTATTCCTTTGGGTCCAGCAATTTTTCTAGCTTTTCTAATTTCTGATTTAACTTCATTCATATCCGTCATTCCCGAAACAGCAATAATGCCTATTGCTCCTTGTTTCGCTACATTTCCAGCCAAATTATGCAAAGACACTCTAACTGCCATACCTCCTTGGATAATAGGGATTTTAGCAGAAATATTGCCAATTTTTAAAGGTGGCAATGTAGTATAGGATTGGGGTTTATTTTTTCTTTCTTCAAATTTTTTTTGAAACTCGTTTTTATCTACAATGGCAATACTAAATCTTACTTCGCATTTCTTTCTACCCTTTACAAAAGCCTCTCCTTTCATATTGGCAATTTGATTGCCATAAAATCCGATAAGTTTAACTTCGTATTTAATTCTGTCTTCAGGGAAAATTGGTTCATAAAAAAAAGCGCTTCTAACCTGATAGGCTAGTAAGTGCTTATTTTTATGAGCAGAGCCTAATTTTTGTCTTAAAAGAATTGTTCCTGTTTGAGCAATGCCTTCAATAACCAAAACTCCAGGCATCACTGGATAGCCAACAAAATGACCTTTAAAATGAGGATCATCTTTTGACGTGTTTTTATAACCAACAATATTGTGTGTTGAAATACTTTCTATCTCATCAACCCATAAAAAAGGCTCGTCATAAGGTATTATTTTTTTAATTTGGTTTTTATTCATCATTAAATTGATAATCCTCCATCAATGTTTATGACAGCTCCGGTTATAAAGCCAGCCTTGTCAGAGGATAAAAATGCAACCAAATCTGCCACTTCCTCGGGCTTTCCAAATCTTCCCAAAGACGTTAGCTTTTTAATCATTAATTTTAATTGAAATGGTATGTTATTTGTTAATTTTGTTTCAATAAATCCAGGCGCAACAGCATTGACTAGAACCCCGTACTTTCCAACCTCTTTACTTAAAGACTTTGTAAAGCCAATTATGCCTGCCTTAGCTGCGGAATAATTTGTTTGGCCAAAGTTTCCGCGCTGTCCTACTACCGAAGAAATATTAATTATTCTACCTTTTGCTTCAATAATTAAAGGAAGACAAGAATTTGTGACATTAAAAACTCCTGTTAAGTTAACATTAATCACTCTTTCCCATTCATCTTTGTTCATTTTCAGCAGTGTTCTGTCTTTTGTTATGCCCGCATTATTTACTAAAATATCAAGCTTGCCAAATTCTTTTTTAATGTCTTGAGCCATTTTCTGGGCTTGTTCTAGATCTGAAACATCAGCTAAAAAATATTGAACTTTTATTCCCTTAGCTTCAAGCTCTTGTTTTGTTTTTTTTAGAACTTCTTCTTGCTGGGGAATATCATTTAATGCAATATCAACACCTAATGAAGCAAGCTTCATGGCAATAGTTTTTCCTATTCCTTGAGAAGAACCTGTTATTAAAGCTGTTTTCCCTTTCATAATAAAAGTTTAATAGGTTGTTTGTATTTGATATTTTAATTCATCTGTTTGCCTTCCCGCCACCAGAATATTTTCAATTTTAATATCTTTTAAATATTCTGGCAAATCTTTAATCATCGCGGTTTCAGCAAATATCCTATCTAGATTCAAGGAGTCAAAACTTGCAAAAATTAAGCCCAAATAAGTTATGATTTTGTCAGCTCTTTTTACAGCAATTCCTTCGGCCAGATTAAAGCAGCTTACAATTTCATTTATTTTTTTAAGTATTTCTTGATGGCTTCCTTCTTTTAAAAAGAGATAAGAATCTTTACTTAAAAGTGTTAAAAGATTATTTGTTGCTCCCATAATTTTTAATTCTGGATCTAATTTTAAAATAGGAGCATTAATTATAAGATCATTTTCAAAAGCTTGGTTTGATATTTCAAAGGAAAGTCTGCCAGCCTCTTTTTTAATGAATTTTTCTTTGCTTAAATCCAAGGGAGTTATTTTATATTTTAAAGCTACATTTAATAATTGTGATTTTTGAATTAAAGTTTCAACTGGTAGGTTATCAAAGCCCTGAGCAGCTATTTTAATGTTTTTAAAATCAGCGCCAGCTTGTTTCAAAAATTCAAGTAAGTTTTCTAAAAAATCAGGACTTGTGTTTTCCCTGAAGTAAGGGTGTTTAGCAGCAGTTAAAGTTGGCAAAATTAGTATTTTTGAATTTTTATTAATTTCTAATCCACCAAGCAGTTGAATGGTTTTTTCTATTGCTTCAAAAATATCATATTTCGTTTTCCAAATAGAAACAGCTTGTTTGTTTTTCAAGGGGACTAAAGCAAATTCATCATTAATATTATATTCTTTAGCAGATTTTTGAACCCAACGATTTCCTTTTTCATCTTCTAAAATCAAAACAAAGTAAGGCACTTTGGGATGCAGTATTGTGGGAATGCTGACTTTGCTTGTGCCAATAACTTTAACTTTTCCGTTTTTAATTCTTTCAATGCTTAAAAAACAATCAGGACATTTGCTGATATTGTATTGCCATTTATTTTTACATTTCGAGCATTGATAAAAAGCCATAGTATGTTAGATAATGATGAATAATGTATAATTATAAATTATATGAATTTAGAAAAAATTACAAAAACTTATTATTTGCCAAAAAAATTGAGACCAGTTTTAAAGAGGGTTTGGGGCATTCCTGTTTTGGGAGAGAATCATACGGTTTTTAAAAAGTGTCAAAAGATTATCAAACAAAAAGGATTTAAAAAAATAATTACAGTGGGCGATTATTGTTCATTATCTTTACCTTCTGATGTTAAGATTTTTGACAACAAGATACAAAGAAAGGTTGTTGAAAATAATTTGCCCTATTCTTTAAAACTTGTTAATCCTGCTGGAACAATTAATAAACAGGCTTGGAAAATAATTGATCAGGCAATCAGGCAGGAAAAAAATATCTTTGTTAAAGGTGAAGAAGATTTATTAGTTATTCCTGCGGTTTTACTTTCTTCAAAAGGAATTGCTATTATTTATGGTCTTCCAAAAAAAGGAGTCTGCCTTATTGAATCTTCAAGTAAAATTAAAAAAGAATTAAAAGAGCTTTTAAAAAAGTTTGACACTAAGTAGTCTTTTTCAAAATATGAACTGTTACGCTTCCTCCTGTTCCGCCTATGTTATGGCATAAGCCGATTTTAGGAGCAGGTTTTACTTGCCTTTTGCCACATTTACCCCTTAACTGATTAACAATTTCATATATTTGGGCCAGCCCTGTAACTGATATGGGATGGCCTTTTGCTTTTAATCCTCCTGATGGATTAATTGGCATTTCACCGTCTAAATTCACTTTGCCTGATTTTATTAATTCTTTTCCTTTTCCAATTTCTGCAAAACCCAAATCTTCGTAAGAAAATAATTCTACAGAAGTAAATGCATCATGAATTTCAGCTACATTAATATCAGATGGTTTCAATTTTGCCTCTTCAAATGCCTGTTTAGCTGCAAGTCGTGTTGCTTTAAAGTGAGTTATCTCATCTCTTCCAAAGGTTAGCAAGTAATCAGTGGCAAAACCAGAACCAATTATTTCAATGTCAGTTTTTTCAGAAGAAATAATTACAGCACCTCCTCCATTAATTGATAACGAACAGTCAAAAAGTCTCAGCGGCGAAGCAACTACTGGCGAGTTTTTTATTTTCTCTAAACTAACAGGCCGGTTATAAAAATATGCTTTTGGATTGAGAACTGCGTTCTCGTGATTTTTAAAAGCAATTAAATTCAGATCATCCATATTAGCATCATATTTGTTCATATATTGCTGCCAAACCAAGGCATTTTGAACAGGAAAAAGCATGCCCTCTGATTGTTCGATTATTCTTTCAGCTGCTGACATTATATTATCAGTTGTTATTTCACTGATATTGTAAACTATTTTATCGCCACTTAAAGCCAAGACATTTTTTAACCCCAATCTGCTTGCTGTCCAAACAGAAACTCCTCCTCCAGAACAAACTGAAGGTGTTTCAATAATCGGCACATTAGTTTTAAATAAATCAGAAAGCAAAGATACTTTATGGGTTTGGTGTTCTCCTCCAGCAGCACTGGACATTCCGGTAAAAACAATCCCATCAATTTGAGAGATTTTCATTTTAGAATCTTCAAGCGCTTCCATAGTTGCCTCATAAGCCTGTTTCCACCAGGGTTTTTGACAATAGTCAAATTTTGTCATTCCCACTCCTTTTATATACATGTATTTTTTTACTTAAATTTATCTTCCAGTTCTTTAAGAATCCTAGCAGCTAAATCTTTCCCTCCTAACCCAAAAGCAATACCAATAGCAATAGAAGTAGCAGCCATCATGCCAATAAAAATAACCAGGATTAAAGAAGGAGTGATTTGAAGTTGATATAGGATAGCCAATAATGCAAAAAACCAAATTGCCCAATGTATTAATTTGCCTAAAAACTTGGAATAAGTTATTCTTTCTTTTTCCAATGTTCCTATAACAATTTTCTGGGAAAAATCAGCAATAAATGCTGCGACAACAAACATTAGAAAAGCGATAAATATATTAGGAAAATAAGCAATTACTTTTTCTAAAAACTGACTGAATCGAGTTAATCCTATTATTTCTGAAGAAGCCATTAAAAAGACAAAAATGAAAAACCATTTTACTATCTCTCCAAAAAAATTAGCTGCATTAAAATGAATGCCTATTTTTGACAGAATGTCTTCTAATTCCAATCTTTTTAAAACTTGATTCAGCCTTATCTTCTTTAAAAAAGCAATAGCCAGACTTTTTAAAGAGCTAGCAATCACAAAACCCAAAATTAAAAGCAAAGTTCCTCCTAAAATAGCAGGAAAAATCTCAACAATATTCTGCCAAACTAGCGTTAATACTTCTTGAGCCATATTATTTAAAATAATTATTATCTACGATAAAGACTAACCTCTATTCTACCATTTTGCCTTGTGGAGTCCTAACAAATAGCCAAGCCTATTAACTATGATATGAAGAAAAAAGGTAGAAATTAAAATTACTATCCAGACCAAGTTATCAATTTTAAAAGCGTCAGTCAAGGAAAAAATAACATATACTCCTATGACATAATTTATTTGATCAAAAGGAATGAATTTTGTTCCTGGCTTCAAATTTAATCTTCTTTTAATAAATGCAAAGAACAAATCACCTAAAACAGTGCCAAAAGACATTAAAAAACCAAAAAACAAGACATTTATGTTTTGATAATTAATTAAAGAAATTTGTTTCGTAAAAGGGTACTGATAGAGCCAGGCTTGAACGCAGGACATTAAAATGCCAATACTTATTCCTGCCACTGCCCCTCGCCATGTTTTGTGAGCCCCTAATATGCGTTTATTGTTAAAGGTTTTATCAAAATCAATTGGTTTATCTAAAAAATCAAAAATTCCAAATCTTTTTGCCAAAGGCGGAGCCATATTTGTAAAATATGCAGGTAAAAAAAAGTAAAGAGATGATAAAATAAGTTTATACATAGTATAATTACATTATAACAAACAATTGAAAGACTGCTTGATTGTGTTAAGATAGTCAAATGAAATGTGATTTACATGTTCACAGCCACTACTCTTATGACAGCAATGCTTCAATTAAAGCTATAATTGATACTGCAATTAAAAAAGGAATAGATTGTATAGCTATTACTGATCATAATGAAATTAAAGGAGCTTTTGAAGCAATAGAATATGCTAAAGCCAAGCCAATTTTAATAATCCCTGCAATTGAAATCAAAAGCAAAGATGGAGACATAATAGCTTTAAACGTTAAAGAGAATATTGAAAAAAACTTATCAGCAGAGCAAACCATTGAAAAGATTAAAGAGCAAAATGGTTTTGCAATAATTGCTCATCCATTTGGTGATTGGCATAGTTTTAAAAAAGATATAAAGGATTTTGTTGGTAAAATTGATGCAGTTGAAGTGTTAAATGCGTCTGTTTTCTTTGGCAACAAGAAGGCCGAAGAAACAGTTCGGAAATATAATTTAGCTTTTAGTGCTGGTTCTGATGCCCACGAACCAAAATTTATTGGCAGGGCTTATTTAGAAATTCCAGGCCAGGATTTATCAATTGAGCAAATTTTGGAAGCAATAAAAAACAAAAACTGTAAAGCTAAAGGAAAAGAATTTAGTTTTTTTGAGAAGATAACAGAACGCACTAAAAGGGGATTAATAAGAACATCAAAACTATTTAAATGATTTATGCTAGGTGAAATAAGGAACAAGTTTAAATTTCTTGAAGATTTTCTTGGCAATGTATTTTCCAAAATTGGTTTAACTCCAAATCAATTTACTTTAACATCTTTATTGTTTGCCCTTTTGTCTTTTTATTTTTTAATCAAGTTTAATTTTCTTTTTGCCTTTATTTTTTTCATAAGTGCTGGAATTTTAGATTTAATTGATGGCGCTGTAGCAAGAAAAAGAGGAGAAGTATCAAAAAAAGGCGCATATTTAGATACTATTATTGATAGATATGTGGAAATTATTATTTTACTAGGATTTTTATTATTACCTCTTCAAAAAATTGCTTTTCCTTCATACGTCTGGATTTTTTTAAGCTTGGCAGGAAGTATTATGACGACATATTCAAAAGCAGCTGCCAAAGAAAAAGAATTAATTTATGAAGAAATGAAGGCGGGTTTTTTTGGCAGAACAGAAAGAATGGTTTTAATAAGCTTCGCAATCTTTTTAGGCATTTTTAATTTAGCCTTAGTAATTTATCCAATAGTGATTTTAGCAATTTTTTCAAATCTTTCTGCTGTTCAGAGAGTGTATTTGACTTTTAAGTCAGCTCAAAATTAAATTTGTGGACCTAATGAGAATCGAACTCATATTTCTACAATGCGAATGTAGCGCTTTACCATTGAGCCATAGGCCCCTATAGTGCGGAGTATTTATCGACTCGCTTATTATAAGGTCTGTTCGCATTCAATTCCCGAACAGGATTCCTGAGTTTCAATTTCAAGAGTTGAATGATTAATATGGTGTTTTTTTAATAATTCTTTAATTTTCTTCCTGATTTGACAAGAATCTTTCAGAAGTTGATCTTTAACAACAATATGTCCTGTGAAAATATTAGTTTCACCTTCCAGGGACCAAATATGTACATCATGAATTCCTTCAACTTCTTTTATAGCAGTAAGCTCTTTTTTAATTGCTTCAATATCAATATTTTGAGGTACTCCTTGTAAAAATATATTAAATGTTTCTTTAAGGTTTTTTGTCACACCCCAAAGAGTGAAAGCAGTAAATCCCAATGTCATAATTGGATCAATAAGATAATTGCCCCATAATTGAATAGCAATACTGCCGACTAAAATAACAACCCAGCCAAATACATCTTCTAACAGATGCCATGAGAGAACTTTTTCATTCATGCTCATTCCGCCTTTTAACTTTAAAAATCCAGCGCCATTAAACAGAATGCCGATTATTGCAAGCCCAATCATTCCAGGCGCATTAACGGGCTGAGGATTAAAGAGCCTGGGTATTGTCTTAGAAATAATAAAAAGAGATCCACTGACTAATACTGTTGCTGTAAATAAAGCAGAAAACAGGGAAAATCTTTGATACCCAAAGGTCCGTTTCTTGTCTGGAGGGCGTCTGGATTTACGTTCTGCAAACCATGAAGCACCAAGGGCTACGCTGTCACCCAAGTCATGCAGAGCATCAGATAAAATAGCTAAACTATTTGTCCATAAGCCCCCTATAATTTCAATAATGGTAAACAGAACATTTAGAAATATAGCGGTTTTAATGTTTTGTTCACGATGAGTATGAGAATGCATAATATTTAATTTAACAAAAAGGAAATTCTAATAGAATTATATTTCAGGATGCTGGGAATTGAACCCAGACCACAGGCTCCCGATACCCGAGTACTGCCGTTATACTACATCCTGTTTATGTCACCCAGTATTTCTTTTTCGTCATTTTATCTCTTTTCGTTTCAATGATTTGTCTTTCTTCTCTTGATTTTTCAGCCAGCTTTTTTAATTCTTTTTCATTTAATCTTTTTAATTTTTCAACTTGTTCTTTTAAGAATTCTTTTTTGTTTTTTTTAGGATTTTCTAGAACATAACCAAGCAAAATATCCAAGATTTGCCCTATCTTTGGACCTGGTTTGATTTTTAAAAGCTTTATTACATCATTTCCAGTAATTTTTAACATTTTAACCGAGATAGGATCTTGAGCAACTTTTTCAACTATATACTTTAAATGGCGCAACTTATAGGGTTCGGCTTTTGGAACACCAGAACCAATTCTGTCCGCCATTCTTACTTGTAATAATTCTTCCATATTTTCTGGCCCTACTTGTCTTACCAGTCTTCTTACTGAGCTTTCACCAACTTCTTCAGGAGTGTAGTAAAAAAGATGGTATCTTACAAGCTTAGCAATTTTTTCTATGTCTTTTTTCGAAAACTTTAAACGATTCAAAATTTGAAGCGTCATTTTGGCTCCAACTATTTCATGATTATAAAAAGTAGCATCTTTTCCTTTCCCCTCTTTTACTCTTGGTTTGCCAATGTCATGAAGCAAAGAAGCCAATCTAACATGCCTGTTAAAGTTTTGTTTGGCTGCATAATCTAATGAACGAATATAATGCTCATAACAATCAAAGGTGTGGTGCTTGTTTTGAGCTACCTTATAACCCTCTTCTATCTCTGGAATAATGTATTTCAAAAGCTTTAACTCTCTTAAAAGTTCAATGCCATCGGTAGCTTGTTCTGACATTATGATTTTCATTAGTTCATCTTTGATCCTTTCTTTTGAGATTGCCTGAAGCCATGAAGAATTATTTTCAATTGCTTTGGCAGTATTTTTTTCAATTTTCCAGCCTTGACCTAATGTAGTAGAAAATCTGACTGCTCTCATCATTCTTAAAGCGTCTTCTGAAAATCTTTGCTCCGGTTCTCCAACAGCTTTAATGATTTTGTTTTTTAAATCTTTTTTTCCATTAAACGGGTCTATGATTTCATTTTTTGAACTTTTAATTCTTAGAGCAATTGCATTAACAGTAAAATCTCTTCGTGCTAAATCTTGTTCAATAGTTTTGGCAAATTTGATTTCATCTGGATGGCGTTTATCAGTGTATTTTGCTTCCAAGCGATAGGTAGTAATTTCAATTTCTTTTAATTCTGGTTCTTTGCTCTTAGCTTTAACAGTTACAGTAAAAAACTTGTTTTTATAAAAACTGTCAGGGAAAATATCCTGTATTTGTTCGGGCTTGGCATTAGTTGCAATGTCCCAGTCTTTTGGTTTAACATCTCTTAAAAAATCTCTGACACAACCCCCAACAATATGCGCTTCAAACCCATTTTTTTCAAGTTTTTCAATAACAAATTTTACTTGTTTCGGAATATCCATATTTAAAGATTTTAACTCAAAAACATGCTTTTTTCAATTTGTTCTACTAATCCATAATATATTGAATTGATGCAAAAACATTGACATTATCTTAAAAGTATATTATAATCTATTTATGTTGCGTACATTTACAACAAAAGTGTTTAATTTTTTTCGGACAACAAAAACAAAACCATCGTTACCATCACTACCATCACTGCCATCATCACCATCATCATCAGCACTATTATTGTCCCTGCCATTACTTCGAATAAGAGTTAATGGACATGAGGCTATTGAGGCTGGGGCAAGGGAAAATCCTAGAGAGTATCACAACCGCAGAAATTTCATTAAATCATCTATACCTGAATTAATAAATTTCATGGACATGTTAAAAGAAAGCGATGACGAAGAACGCGTTATTCATGAGTCAATTATTGCAAAAATACACGCGGTATTTTATGAATGGTGTCTTTTATATCATCTTCCGAAAGAAAATGGATTATTCTGGAAAACATTCTTAAATATTTTGAGAATGGAGGGCATTACTGAAAAAGACCACTTTAGATATCAAAAAGGTTCTCTTGTAATCAATTAAAAATAAAAACATTAAAGCTAATTATAAATAATTAGCTTCTTTTCTTAAAAATCTGATTTCATCAACTTATTTAAGGAAGTTGTTTTATCCGAACCTTCTTGTTATAATAAAAAAATAAATCTATAAGTGTTCGTATTCTTATGAAAATGAGGTTAAAAGACAAAAAAAGAGCAATTAAACTAAGAATTCAAGGCAAGAGTTATAGAGAAATAATGAACATAATTCCCAATCTTTCAAAAAGCACCTTGTCTGGATGGTTGAGAAATGTTAAACTGACGCAAAACCAAAAAGAGAAACTTAAAAGAAATATCGAAGCAATCACTTATAGTTCACGGATGAAATCCGCCTGGACCAGAAGGAAGAAGCGTATTTTGCAAATAAAAAGCATCACTGAAAAAGCTAGGAAAGAATCATCATTATTTTTTAAAGACCCTCTTTTTTTAATAGGAGTTGCTCTTTATTGGGCAGAAGGAAGTAAGGCTCATGAATATGTTCAGTTTTCCAATTCTGATCCTCGATTAATTAAAATAATGATGAGCTGGTTTAGAAAGATTTGTAAAGTTCCTGAAGAAAAACTCAAGATTCATATTTATATACACGAAACTTATAGAAATGAAAATTGTGAAGAATTCTGGTCAAAAATCACAAATATTCCTGTTAGAAGGTTTTGGAAAACCACTTATAAGCCATCTTTTCATAAAATCAAAAAAAATCCAGATTATAAAGGAGTGTGTAGAATTGATATAGGTGACGTTAATCTATTTAGAAGAATAATGGGTTGGGAACAGGGTATTTCAGAAATTTTTAAAAAAGAATGCATTTAACCTCCGTAGCTTAATGGATAAAGTGCTGGTCTTCGGAACCAGAAATGAGGGTTCAAATCCTTCCGGGGGTACAAAAAGCGTAGAGATGAGTTTTCCAAAAACGCATAGGTGAAATTTATTGATAATTTTCAATTAGGGCATTATAATAGAATTAATGAACAAAAAAATCTTAATAATCTTGTTATTTTTATTCTTATTTTTAATAATCCCTATCCAAAGTCAGGCAGGATTAGTTCCTTGTGGTAGTTGCGAAGAATTTGATCCTGATGACAAAACGATATGTTTAAACGAACAAGATGATTGCACTTTTTGTGATATTTTTGTTCTTGTCAATAATATTCTTATACTTGTCTTAACCCGTTTGGTTCCTATTATAGCAACTGTAATGTTAGTTTGGGGTGGGTTCATGTTTTTTTCATCTGTTGAATCACCAGGCAAGGTAGAAGATGCTAAGAATATTATTAAAGCAGTAATTATAGGAATGGTTATTATTTTTGTCGCCTGGGTATTCTTGAATAGTTTCTTATCTACTATTGGCGTTGCGAAATGGGCTGGATTAGAAGAAGGTTGGTGGGAGATTCAATGCGACTAAATTTTCTCAAAAAGCCCCTATAGCTCAATCGGCAGAGCAGTTGCCTCTTAAGCAATTGGTTTCAGGTTCGAATCCTGATAGGGGCACTTGTTTGTATT
>JANBVL010000011.1:985-19661 GCA_024238995.1 Patescibacteria group bacterium | reverse complement strand
TTGATTTTTGAAAAAATTAAACCTTTTTTAAATTCTGAAAATGTGATTCTTTTAGAAGGAAGAATTTCAAAAAAAATCAAAGATTTAATTTATGGAAATTAAAGAAATTTTTGAAAAAAATGTTTGGGAAGATTTTTTAAAAAAATGTGAGGAAAAAACATTCCTGCATTCTTGGAATTGGGGGGAGTTTAATGCGTTGATGGGGGATAAGATATGGAGGTTTGGTGTATATGATAATGAATTGATTGGTGTTGCTTTAGTTATTAAAGTTAAAGCTAAAAGAGGGGATTTCTTGTTTATTCCTCATGGACCTGTTGTTTCTAGGGCTAAAGCTTTGGTTTTGAAAACTTTAATGAATAAGTTAAAAGTTTTAGCTGATTCTGAGAGAGTAAGCCATATTCGTGTTGCTCCTGTTACTGAATCTGGTTTGGTTGTGTTTAAAAAGCTTGGTTTTCGTAATGCTCCTACATTCGTTCATCCAGAATTAACTTGGGAATTGGATATTACTTTGGGTGAAGATGAGTTGGTAAAGAGTATGCGAAAAACCACTCGTTATTTGGTTAAAAAAGCTATTAAAGTAAATGTTGAGATTATTGAAGCTGATGGTGTTGAAGAATTTGATAAATTGTATCAGCAGACTAAAGAGCGTCAGCACTTTACACCTTTTGCTTTGAATTATTTAAAAAATGAATTTAAGTCTTTTTCTAAAGATGGCCAGATTTTAGTTTTATTGGGAAAGTATAATAATGAAGTAGTTGCTTCTGGAATCTTTGTTTTTTGGCAGGGAATTGGTTTTTATCATCACGGCGCTTCTTCCTTAAAATATCCTAAAATCCCCGTTTCTTATTTGCTTCTTTGGGAAGCTATTAAAAAAGCAAAACAAAAAGGATGTGAGAAATTTAACTTTTGGGGAGTTGTTTCTGATGAAGAAAAAAATCACCCATGGTACGGACTCAGCTTGTTTAAAAAGGGCTTTGGAGGCCAAGCCAAAAAATATGTCAAAACCCAAGATTTTGTGACAAATAAGAGGTATTGGTTATCATTTTTAATCGAAAAATTAAGAAAAATTAAGAGAGGATTATAAGTTCTAATAACGTGCCCTATGGAGTCGCTCTAAGTGTTTGATGTTTAAAAATACTTTTACACAGTTTTCAGTTAATAATTTTATGATAAAATAAAACTGTAATTTAGTTAAATAGATATTGTTTAAAATAAAAGATCCTAAATTCATGCTCACTAGTGATAAATTAATCCGAAAAGCTTTCAAAAAGGATTTAAAAAATCATTATAAGAATAGCCATCGCACAAGAATTATAGAGGAACTAGGAATTATTCATGGTGCGGCTCGAATTGATATAGCTGTTATTAATGGCGTAATCCATGGGTATGAATTTAAGAGTGACATTGATACCCTGTACCGTTTGCCGGAACAAATGAAAATATACAATACTACACTTGATAAAGTAACTTTAATAGTTGGAAAAAATCATTTATACGAGGCAATCAATATTGTTCCTGACTGGTGGGGTATTATGATTGCAAAAGTTAATACAGACAACAAAGTGGTTTTTTATACTATTCGTAAGGCAGAAAATAATCCAGAACAAGTGGGAATATCTGTAGCACGTTTATTGTGGAGGAAAGAGGCATTACAAATTCTAGAAGAAAAGAATATGGCAGTGGGATTTCGCTCTAAGCCCCGTGATTTAATATATAAGAGATTGGCTAGTGTATTAGATACGGAAACGCTTAAAGAGCGAGTAAGATATACTTTGCTGGTTTCTAGGAAAGATTGGCGATCTGATTTGCAACTAATGCCAAGTGGTGATTTATACCAGTCCTAAGCCAGGTTTCAGTACTTCCTGTTCCCTTAATATCTTGTCCTCTATCTTTTGCTTTCATATATTTTGGGTAATGATTAGCTTTTTCAACAATATACTTATCGCCTTCGCTGAAACTTTCTCCATAAAATTTTTCAGTTTTTACTAACAATGCTGCACTAGCTAAGTACTTATCAAATTTCTGTTTTTTTCCTTTCATAATTAGCCATTCGTTTTCCAATGTATATTTAATACTTGTGGTTGGAGGAAAAAATTGATAATCCTCTCTATAAATAGGATGTTGAATTGTGTAGTCAGCAAAAGCTGGCTTTCTTCGTAACTTTTTATTATCAACATAGTTCTTCCAGTTTTTCCAATCAATTCGCGCTATAAAATTGTCTTCATCGATTTTACATTCAGATAGATTTTCGGGGAAAGAACCGCTCGCGAAAGTAAACGTTCGCCACTTTAATAAATTAGGAATGCGTTGGCTTAAGTTTAAATATTTAGCACATTTGTTGCCACTCTCTTTTGTCTTTTTAATATCTACTAATAAATTTATATCTTTCTCTTTCAATCCACTGGATGATAAAAACGTAATAATATCTTGATTCAGTTTCGTTAAATCAGGGAAGTCAAAGTTAGAACATGTTAATCGTAAACATACGCCGCTTTTGTTTTCTTTCGCTAAAGTACAAGCAATTTTTTTAATTTCTTGATCATCATTAAGATATATAACAGGAATAAAATTACCTCCAAGTTTATAACCTGTTCGTAAAATAGTATTAAGACTTTCGACTTGAAGTGGTGTAGTAAGTAACAAACTAATATCAACAAAGATTGGATCATAGCCCCAAATTTCTATAACTTTTTTTGCTTTTTGCGGTGCCTGTTTTTCAAATTCCGCAATAACATCTTCAAGCTCCTCCCCTGGTTCGTGCCTAGGCATTACGAATTGAACCAACGGAGTGATATATTTTCTGTGTTCTTCCGTCAATGCTTTTAATGCACCCTGTTCTGCGCGCTTCCATTTTAATATCGGTACATAATGTCTAAAATTAAACATGTTGTTTATTCCATACTTGATTAGGGAAAAATTTTCTGACCTTTGCTTCGTTTACGATTTTATTTAAATAAACATACTTATTCCCTTTATGCCTGATTTGTCCAGCAATAATAGCCACATGTACTCCAAGCTCCTTAGCCAAACTTTTTGCTGCCATAGAAGACGGAATGAGTCTGGCTGGACTGATTTCCCATTTAGCCCTTGGTAAAAGAGACTCTTCTGACAATGCATCAGCTTCTCGTTCCTTATCATCTATATCAATTGTTTTTATTCCTTCGATTTCATCGTAAAAAAGAGTTATGCCAATATCATAATGTAGGGCAATGTGTGCCAATTCGTGCATTAATGTAAACCAGAAATTATCTAATCGATCGTATCTAAGAGTTAATCCTATAACTGGATTATCTTTGTTAATTAAAATTGTTGCTCCATCTAAGTGGGTTTTAGGAAGGTGACGTTCAATTACCAATATAATCCCATATTTTTTCAAATATTCTTGAGCTAATATGGGACCACTTTCTTCAACACTTAATTTTACCAACTTTTGCATAAAGTTAAGATCAACAACACCATGTTTATATTTCTTTGGCGTTTTTATTTTTTTGGTTTTTTTGAAAACACAAACAGCCCAAGCGGCTAATGCGCGTTTGTCTGTAAGCGGTGAAGATCTATAATTAGACTTACGTGACATTACAACAATTTCTGCAAGAGATCCTATTGGCGAAAAGAAGTTTTTTAGCAATTCCATTTTGTCATATTTTTTTAATGAAGCATCCCCAAAATAACCTCGTGCTTCCATCTCTGCTACGAGACGGCTATCCCAATTTTGATATTCCAAATTTCCAGCCAGATCAGACTTTTTTATAAGTACCTTAGCAGGAATTCCAAGCCCCGCCTCTAAAGCTCTTACCATTTTGAGAGTTAGTTGACGTTTACCTGAAAGAATTTCTGATACTCTGCTTCCGCTTCCAATGTAAGGAACCAAGTCTACCGGCTTCAAATTTTGTTGATTCATGCGGAATTTAATAGCTTCAATTGGATCTGGCAGAGATTCGGGGAATGACTTAGATTCATAATCTTGTACTAGCGTTACTAAAAGACTTAATTTCTCACTTTCTTCTGATTCAGGTTTATAGTCTTTGCCCATAAGCTCTTCAATTAATTTAAGAGCTTCTTTATAATCTTCTTCAGTTTTTATTACTTTAATTTTGGTTGTCATATTTATTATGTTAATTGCCAATTCATATACTCTTGATGAGTGCCGGCCTTTTTTATTAAAATAATCTTGTTCTTAAAATTTATTATCACAAGTAATCGATATTGATTTCCCTTTAAATTAAAAATAGCTTGGCCCCTTCCTGGGAAACTTGCACTAGCATACCGCCTCTTAACATCATGTGGTGTCTCCCAGTCTGCTGCTTCTACTTCAGCCTGCCAAGAATCAACCTGTGAAGAAACATCATTATAACGCCTTTTAAAATCAGAAAGTATTTTTTTCCCTATGAGTTCCATTGTATTAATTAATTTAATTACCCCTAAGGTTGTTACCATCATGGTAATAATAAAGAAAGCAATTTTATTTGTCAATAGGAAAATTAAGATGATATTTTATTTTTAAAAACTCTATTTGAAAAGCGATTTTCTCTCAAACCTTTTTGAAAAATAAGATGGAAACCAATCCCTTGAGGCACTTACAGCCTGGCTTCCCTACTAGGACTTGAGTATTTACCATTTTAAGCTTTGACTAGATTCTTTTCTTGTGCCTTATTTTTAGGAAGCAGTTGTGAGCATTTACGAAGGTGGTCTCAAGGGAATGAATTGATAAAAAGTAAAAATAAAGGTAGATTGAAGTAAGAAAACATGAAAATAAAAGAATTACCAAAAGTTGACCGACCGAGAGAAAAATTAGTTTTAAAAGGCGTCCAAAATCTAAAAGATGAGGAGCTTTTAGCGATTTTACTTCGAACTGGTCGAGAAGGAAAAAACGTAATTCAAACGGCAAGACAAATTTTAAACAAACATTCTAAAAAGAGATTATTGGGACTAAGTTATGGGGATTTGATTAAAGTTAAGGGCTTGGGTCCGGCAAAAGCTTGTACAATATTAGCGGCTTCGGAATTAGTTAAAAGAAGTTTAAAAATAGGCGAGGAAACCCTGCCTACGATTCATTCAGTAAAAGATATAATTGCCCAATGTAGTTATTTGCGAGACAAGACCCGTGAACATTTAGTTGCTCTTTATCTCAATGCACGTAACGAAATGGTTCATAAGAAACATCTTTTTGTTGGAACTTTAAATGCAAATTTAGTCCATCCTCGAGAAATCTTTGAACACGCTCTTATTGGTAATGCAGCCTCTGTTATTTTGGTTCACAATCATCCATCTGGAAATCCTGAACCCTCTGAAGTTGATTTAAAGATTACTAAAAGAATCATTGAGGCTGGCAAAATAATGGGAATAGATGTTCTAGATCATATTATTATTGCTAAAAACAAAGTGTTTAGTTTCAAAGAGAAAAAATTGATTTAGAAGCATGACAAAGATTAATAAAAAATAAATATAAAAAAAGACAATAACATGTCTGATATTAGGAAAATAATAGAAAAAATTAATAGATTTCGTGATGAACGTGATTGGATGCAATTTCATGATCCTAAAAATATGGCCGCATCTATCACTATTGAAGCAGCTGAACTTTTAGAACATTTTCAATGGAAGTCTAAAGAGGAAGTTAAACAATACATAAAAGATAATAAAGAGGAGGTTGCAGAAGAAATAGCAGACGTGCTTATTTATCTTTTTGAGCTTGCTGATAATTTAGGATTAGATGTGAAAGAAATTATGGATAAAAAAATAGATAAAAATTCTAAAAAATATCCTGTTAATAAAGCAATTGGCATTCATACTAAATATGATAAATTATAGATATGTTGCAGAATTATCTTGATAAAAAAGAATTTTATAGATTTACTGGTCCTCCAGAAAATTGGATTACTGCTATCAAATACATGACTTGGGGGCTTGAAAAGAAGCATTTTTCTACTTGGAAGAATATAGTGCCTGGAGATATATTTTTAATGCATTCTATGTCTACAGGCACTCGCTTAAGAGGTGTCAAATCTGCTATTATAGGTTTTGGTGTTGTGGGAGATGAATTAAAAAAAGAAAAAACTGAATATCTATGGATTCAAGAAAAAGAAAAACGTGTTAATAAATGGCCCTTACTTGTTCCATTTTCAGAAATCTATTTATTTAGTGAATTTGATTCTCCTCAATCTTTGCCAGATGTAGAGATTAATAATTTAGAACTTATAAATAAGCTTGCTGTTCGTTTACTTTTTAAAGCAATACCGCTTAAAGCTGTACAAGGATTTCCTGTGATGGGGTCATTTTCTAGAGTTAAACCTGATATAGTTAAAAAAATTCTTGATTATTCTGCTGAATTATTTTCTATTCAATCCTCACAAGCTGAAAGTTTAATTTATATTCCTTCAAATTTATTAAAATTTGAAAAATCAGAAGATATTTTTAGATATGGGACAAGCCTAATGTTTTTGGAAGATGTAAGTAAGAGAGTTATCAATCGTAGAAAATCCATGATAATTCGTGACAATACACTTCTTGAAAGAGCTAATAATGCCCATCAAGACACATTAGAAAAAATTAGAATTTTCTTTAAAAATAAAGATTATGAAGTGTATTTTAATAAACACATTGATCTTTTTGCTACTAATTTTAAGCAATCTTATTTATTTGAAGTAAAAAGCTATGAAAATAAAAATTTTATAGCTCAGGCTAGAAATGGTATTGCAAAATTATTTGAATATGAATATTTCGAGGTCAAGAAGTTTTACAATGATAATAAGTTGCCAGAATTAAAGACATTTAAAAGCTTAGCTTTTTCTAAAAAGCCCAAAAATATCGATTACGTTAATTTTATAAATTCTTTAAACCTTGGTGTTACTTTTTTTGAGAAGGATAAATTAAGTGCTGTCGGTAAAGTTATTGGTATAAATAAAATTTAAACATAATTAGTTTTTAAATAAAACTGGATTTTTAATTGTTATGAAAGATATTTTTCCATATAATGAAATAGTTTCTCGTGAAGGTTTTAATATTCAGAAAGGAATGAATTATCGACCTAAAGGAAAAAGATATTCCATTCTTTTAATGTCTGTTAGATCTGGTGCTCCTTATAATGATGGTTTTGACAAAGAAGGAAAATTGTTAATTTATGAAGGTGAGGATTTGACCAAAAGAGAAAAGGCGAGTCCTAAGAATTATGATCAGCCGTTTTTTACAAAAACAGGGAAGCTAACCAATAATGGTTTATTCTTAAAGGCAGTTGAAGATTTTAAATTTGGAAGAAAGAAAAAACCAGAGCTTGTAAAGGTTTATGAAAAAATAAGTAATAATGTATGGTCAGATAAAGGATATTTTCAACTTATTGATATGCAATTTAAGAAAAGCGAGGTTGAAAAAAGACAAGTTTTTAAATTTATTTTAAAACCAGAAGATTTAAAAGAAGATTTTTCTGAAGAAGATATTAAAGAATTCGAATTTTCTAGAAGAATTCCTACTGAAATTAAACAAATTGTTTGGGAAAGAGATAATGGAAAATGTGTAAAATGCAATGCAACAGAAAATTTACATTTTGATCATGTAATCCCTTATTCTAAAGGTGGTTCAAGCCTTAATCTTAAAAATATACAAATTCTTTGTGGAAAACATAATTTAACAAAATCAAATAAAATTGAATAAAAAAATCAAAAAAAATGAACAAATACAGAAAAAGACAAAGGAATATATATAGTCCTGATTTAAAAGAACCTTTTAGAATAAGCCGTTCAAAGATTGATCTTTTTTTACAGTGTCCTCGTTGTTTTTATTTAGACAGAAGAATAGGGTTGGGAAGACCAGGTATGCCTGGTTGGGCATTGAATAGTGCTGTTGATCATTTGCTTAAAAAAGAATTTGATTTGTTAAGAAAAAATGGAGAATCTCATGCATTAATGAAAGAGTATGGTGTAGATGCTGTGCCTTTTAAACATAAAGATATGCCAGCATGGAGAGATGATTATTATAAGTATCTTGGAGCTTCTGTGCTTCATAGAAAAAGCAATTTAGAGATTTGCGGTATTATTGATGATATTTGGGTTAATGAAAAAAACAAAGAGCTTTATATTGTTGATTATAAGGCAACAAGTACAAGCAGAGAGATTTCTTTAGAAGACGAGTATAAGCAGGGGTATAAGAAGCAGATGGAGATTTATCAATGGATATTCAGGCAAATGGGTTTCAATATTTCAAACACAGGATATTTCTTATTTGCCAATGCTGGCAAGAATCGTGATAAATTTGATGGAAAATTAGAGTTTAAAGCTTCAATTTTACCTTATAATGGAGATGATTCTTGGGTTGATCCTGCTATTATGGATCTTAAGAAGTGCCTTGATTCTGATGTTATTCCTAATGCTGGAGAAGGGTGTGAACATTGTGCGCGAGAGGGATTAATTAAAAAAGAAGGTGGTGATCATTGGCAAAAAGCTTTTGATCTGTAAAAATTTAAAAAAACAAATTTTAGATCAAGAATATCAGCTGTCTTAAGCATGGTTCGATGTTGGCTAATGAAAAGAGCAGACCTTAATTGGTCTGCGTTTTATTTTTTAAATATAGAATTATGCTTGTATTGGGATTCTAAGGCTGCAAGAAGGAGATAACCAGTTTGTGAATGGTGCCTTTTTCTTTAAGTAAGAATTCAGGACAACTTTACTTAATTTCATTTCCTTTTCTCCTTTTCTCCACACTTCTTCTCTTTGGCACGATACTCCTGCAATATTTTGCCAGCTCCCATTATATCTGGAGCCTAAGCTCCACAGATTATAAAACTCCAATATTCCAGTGTGTAGCACAAAAGATAACACCTCATAAGTGGTAAGGAGCCTTTTGTTTTTTCTATTAATTACTGTTTCTGGAGTAAATCCTCTGCTACTTGCAATATCTATATTAAAGATAAAATATGGTTTTTTGGGAATTTCAAGCAGATCGGTTATTTTCGATAAATCTAAGCCAATATTAATTTCGCCTCTGACCTTGTCTTTGTTTTGCACCATCCGTATTAATTCTTTCCAGCCTATTGAAGGCACAACGAGAAGAAAAGGAATGTTGCTGTCATTGGATAATTCTTCTTTAGCTATAGATATTACCTTATATCTTTTTGAGTTGAGCAGTTCCTGATCTAAATCGTTGCCAAAGCAACTATAAAGACCGAGCTTTTCAACTTGTGTATTATAGAATTTTTGGCATTCTCTGTCGTTCATGTTAATCACATTTTTAAAGGTACTCTTAAAATATATTATAATGCTTATATCTTTTTTTGTCAAATTATCTCGAACTTTTTTTATCTTAAATTTTCCCAAAAAAGAAGTTGTTTTTTTGTTGCTAAACAGCAAAAAGAAAGAGCTGAGGAAATGCTTAGTATTTTTAAAAATATTAAATCAGCACTATAAACAGGTTCTGACATCGTCTAAGATCTCTATGGCCATAGGACGCTATTTACATGCTGGATTTTTCTTAATTTTTAATACATATTGTATAATAACAATATGTGCTTTAATTTATCATGAGAAAATACCGCAAACCTCATAGAATCAAAAAGAAACAACCATTTTTCAAAAAAAAGTATTTCTTCCCAACTTTTTTTGGTTTTTTATTCTCAATTTTAATAATATATTTATTGGTTTTTTCAAGCTTTTTTCAAATTGAAAATATTGTAATTTCAGGAAATGAAAAAACTGAAGAAAATGAAATTTTAAAGATAGTTGAAAGCAAAATTCAGAAAACAATGTTTTTTTATTCAACAAAAAGCATTTTTTTAGCTGATATTAATGAAATTAAAAAAATAGCTTTAAATTCATTTCCTCAAATTGATGAGTTAGAAATTAAAAAAAGCTTTCCTAAAAGCTTAAATGTAATTGTAATAGAAAGATTAGGACTAGCAGTATTTTGTAATAATGATGACGATTGTTTTTTACTTGATCAAGAAGCAGTGATTTTTGAACCTTTACTTAATGAATCTGATTTGCCGAGAATTGAAAAGCTTAATGATGAAAAACAATTTAAACTTGGAGAGCAAGTAATAGAAGGGGATTTGGTTTTTAAAATATTAAAGGTTTTTTCAGTTTTAACTGAATTAGATATTAAAGCTGAAAAAGCTTTAATAGTTTCTAATGAAAGAATTAATGTTTTAACAAATGAGGGCTGGGAAATATATTTTAATCCTCAAAAAGATTTAAACTGGCAGCTGACAAAATTAGAAGCACTTCTAAAAGAACATGTTCCTTTAGAAGATAGGAGTAATCTTGATTATGTTGAGTTAAGATTTGGTGATTTAGCGCCCTTTAAGTACAAATGAGTTTTCAGGAATATTGTAGATGAATATTGATTTTCCTGCTCTTGTAACTGGCTGGTAATCATCCAGCCATTTATAATATCCAGAAGAGTGAGGAAAGCCAGGCACTGCATCGCCTCTTCCTCCCTGAAGCAGGGTTAAAGAGATTGCAAGCCATCCTTCTTGGGGTCCTTGTGAAGAATCCAGTCTTTCCCAGTTGTCGCCAAGATAATAATCCACATTTCCACCTCCAAAATAATCAATCTTCATTTTTTCAATATTGTTTTCATTAATATATTGAGTTAGTCTTTTTAAATCCTGGCCCCAATCATAGTTTGAATCAACCACATACTTATAACCATTGTCAGTTCCTCCTTTAATTTCATTAAAGTATGATAAGTAATGCGGGTAAACATTTACAGACGACAAGGCATACCAGCCAACAAGCGCAATAATCGTAAAGTTTAATGCGTTTTTTAATTTTTCTGAACCTATTTTTTCAAATCCTTTTATTAGTCCAATACTAACTAGAATATATGTAAAAGGAAAAACAGGTAAGACATGGCGCACTCCAATGTTTAAGTTTCCAGTAATTGATGTCAGCCAATATATTATTAAAAATAATGTCATTGAGAATGCTGTGAAGTTTTCTGAAATGCATTCTTTGGTCCTGTTTATTATATCAATCCAAAAAGGTTTTTTAACAACTAAAAGTGTCAACAGAAATGAAACTAGAGCCAAAATATGGAAGCTTAAAGGGACTTTTAACAAATACACAACTGGAAAGTAATACCACCATCCAGTATTTGAAATCATATTCATAAAATACGCTGTATTTCCCTGTCCAGTTCTCTGAACTGCCATAACTAATCCAAGCAAATAATGGCCAATGCTTCTTAGTATTGGCTTGTCTGCCATCCAGATAACAATATCTTTTAAAATAATTATTGGCGAATCAGCTAAGATAAAGCTTGTGTCTGCTAGTTGTTTTTCAACAGGGTAGTTTAAGGTGTGGAAATAATAGACAGGCAGGATTACAAAGATTGTACCAATTAATCCAACAACTGTTGAAAGAAGAATGTATTTTAAAAGACTTTGTTTTTTTAATAGCGCATAAACAACTGTAATTATTCCAAAAAAAGGAATCAATAATACTAAAGAAAATTTTAAAAGCATTGTAAATCCAAAAACAAGGCCAGCTTTAATGACATTCTTTTTTGAAGGGTTTCTTAAAAATTTAAGCCAAAAATATGTTGCCAACACAACACCTAATGTTGCTCCAACATCAGTTGCCACTAGTCTTCCATGAGCAATAAAGCTGGGGGAGAAAGTAAAAAGAGATAAGACTATTAAAGATACTTTGTTTCCAAATTCTTTTCTTGTCCAATAAAATAAAAACCAGGCTAAGGAAACAAGCATTAAAATCATTGGTATTCTTGCCCAGAAGATCATTTTATCAGCGTCATTTCCTGATTGATACAAAAGCTCTGCGCCAAAAACCCATTGTTCATTTACGCCTTGATTCCAGGCATAAGAATCATCTGGAAAGTTAAGGTCTAAAAACATTAAAGGCAGAGCTGCCAAATCTTTAATTAAAGGAGGGTGTTCTGGATTAATTCTAAAGTCTTGTTTGGCTAAGTATGAATAGCCAGCAGGAATATGGGACTGTTCATCCATTGTCAGAGCATCGTTTTGATAACTTAAAAAAGCTGTGACAGCCATTATTGAGATAAGAAAAAAAGCAATAATACTTGTTTTTTTATGTTCCATATATTTTAAATTTTTAAAGCCACTTTTTTTTACGAAAATATATTACCATTACAAAAAGAATTATAGCCATTAAAATGAAGATTAGCCAGAATCCTGCTGGAGAATCACTTAAAGGCAGTGATTTTGGGAAATTCATTCCCCAGATTGAAGCTATAAGCGTTAAAGGAAGCATAATAACTGAAAAGGTTGTTAGAACTTTCATTACTTCATTAATCCTTGTTGATAAAAGTGATTGGTTGGTATCTTCTAACGCCAAGATTGTTTCCTTGTCAGTTTCTAAATTATTTGAAACCCTTTCATAGGTTCCTAAAACATCAGAAAAGTGGGGGAGAAGTATTCGCCCAAAAAAAGTTAACCCTTCTTTTAATAAAGATTCTAAAACTTCTTTCTGCGGTTCAATTATTCTCCAGAAATTAATAATATCTATTTTAACAAGAGATATTTCTAAAACCATTTCTTTTTCCTGTCCGCTGAAAATGTATTTCTGGATATTATCAATCCGTTCATCTATTTTCTCTAGTTTTTTAAAGCAGTTTTTCCAAAAAGCGCTTAGAATATAGTAAACAAGCTGGCCAGATCCTTCTGACATATATGTTTGTTGGGATTGTTTGTGGAATCTGCAATTGTCAAAAAGGGTTTTTAAAGGAGGAATTGGCTTATAGTGGCTGGTAATCACTGCTTTTTTAGTAACAATAATACTTAATTCTCTTGAACTGGTTTTTCTTGTTTCAACATTATACATGGGATAATAAAGCACCATAAAAAGGTAGTCTTTATGACGCTCTACTCTTGGCCTGGGAGTTGGATTGATCAGCTCATCTAAAACCAATGGATGAATATTGAATTTCTTTTTTAGATAACGGACATCAGATTCAGTTGGGCTGTTAATATCAATCCATGTTAGTTTTTGAGTTTTAATGTCTTGCTTCATATTGTTTTATTGTAATATATTTTTGAAAAACCTGCTATTTTAATGTCTTGCCACTACCCTCTGTGTTTTATTGACAAACAACATAAACTTTTTTTAGAATTTAGATGAGGTGAACATAATAGCAATTGAACAGGAAGATTTAGAAGATTTGACTAAAGATTTGATTAAAGATTTGGCTGAGGTAGCTTCAATACTGAAACTAGTTATTCAATCAAACAAAGCTTTATTACCAGCCAGCAAGGAAAAGCTGGAAGAAAATCTAGATAAGATTATTAATAAATACTGAATAGTTTAAAAAGAGGATTGTCCTCTTCTTTAAAAGCCAAAGAAGAGAGTTTTTTTATTCATTTAGCCATGATCGTTATTTAAGCTTAGACAAAATTTATTCATATGATATAATATAATCAGTACACTAGGTGATGTTAAGTGAAAGAACAAATATTGGAAATTATTGATAAATTTTTTCAAAAGTATCCTTTGATTCCTCCGAATAAATCAGAGGAACACTGGAACTCAAAAGAGAAAGAAGAGAAAGAAAAGATAAGGTACTTCGTCGAATTGATTCAGCCACTCCCAAATCTTTTGTCAAGGGAATACTGGTTATATCTTAGATCAAGATTTCCTCTATCTGAAGAATTTTGGAAAAAGATTTTCAAAAAATTGGGAATTAAAGAGGAAAAACCGCCTTGTCTTCTTTATCCAAAGTTTTGGCAAGCTAAGCCTGTCAAAACCTAATTATGTTATTAAGAAACCGCTATTTGGTTTCGTTTTTTATTTACTTAACCATGGTTTATACTTTGTCTCGACAAATTGGGGGAATGTGACATATGTAGATATAGCAAGGAGGCGCTTTATTCCACAACAATTATTATCACTTGACTAGTCAGACTGCTAATTGTTATAATCTTCCATATGATAGCTGAGCGTCAAAAACTAATACTTGATGCAATAGTAAAAGAATATATTCATTCTGTTTTGCCTATTAGCTCTAAATTATTAGAAAAAAAGTATGATTTTGATATTTGCCCTGCAACTATTAGAAATGATATGCAGAAGTTAACCGAACTTGGATATCTTTATCAGCCCCATACTTCAGCAGGAAGAGTTCCTACTGATAAAGCTTATAGATTCTTTGTTAATAGATTGTTTGAAAATGATATTGAGGAGTTTGACAATGTTTTAGAGATTAAAAATGTTATTGAAAAGCAAAGTGAAGATGTTTTAAGATTTGCTTCACATCTATTGAGATTTTTAGCAATAAATTCTTCTAGTTTAGCAATGGCACATCTTTCTGACAGAGATTTTATTTGGAAAGAGGGTTGGGAAGAGGTGTTGAAAGAGCCTGAATTTGAAAAAAAAGATTTTGTTCATTCTTTTGCTGGTTTTTTAAAAACCTTTGAAAACAGTATTGATGATTTTAACCTTGATTCTGAGATAAGCATTTTTATTGGAAATGAAAACCCAATACCTGATGCTGATGATTTTAGTGTTATTACTTCAAAATGCTTGTTTCCAGATAAGAATGAAGCAATTTTAACACTGCTTGGTCCCAAAAGAATGGATTATAATAGGAACATTAGTTTAATGAATTCTTTAACAAAGTTATTGGAAGATATTAATTAATCATGGCAAAGAAAAAACAAACAAACATTAAAAAGACTGATAAGAAATTAGAAGATTGTGAAAAGCAAAAAAAAGAATATCTTGCTGGCTGGCAAAGAGAAAGAGCTGATTTTATTAATTACAAAAAAGATGAGCTTAAAAAAATTGAAGAGCTTGTAAAATATGCTAGTTTAGGTATGGTTTTAAAACTATTGCCGATCTTAGATAATTTTGACATAGCTGAAAAGAAAATATCAGAAAAATCAAAAAGTAATAAAAATATTAAAGGACTGCTTCAGATTAAAAATCAGCTTCAAGATTTTTTAAAAAATAGCGGCATTGAAACAATTGAGGTTTTAGGAAAAAAGTTTGATCCTGCATATCATGAGATTGTTGAGCTGGTAGAAGAAAAAGGAAAAGAGTCAGGGATCATTATTGAAGAAATACAAAAAGGCTATACGGTTCGTGGTAAATTACTAAGACCAGCAAAGGTAAAAGCAGTTAAGTAGTTAATAAATAAAAGTTTTAAAAATATCATTATGTCACAAGAAAAACAACTTAATATTAAGGCGAAAAACGAAGATTTAAAAGGCAAATATTCTAACATGATGCAAGTCTTGCACACAAAAGAAGAATTTATCTTAGATTTTTTCTTTGTTTCACCACCAGGTGGCATTTTAACTTCAAGGATTGTAATGAGCCCTAGTCATTTCAAAAGGATGATTAAAGCGCTTCATGAAAGTGTTAAGAAATATGAAAGAAATTTTAATGAGATTGAAGAAGCTAAAGCTCCCGAATCAAATATTGGTTTTAATGTTTAAGTAAATAATAAATAAAAAGCAATAAAAATTAAAGTAAAAAGTACAAAATATGAGTAAAATTTTAGGTATTGATTTAGGTACAGCTATCACAAAGATGGCTACAATTGTTCAGGGAGAGCCAAAGTGTTTAGAAACAAGAGAAGGTTCAATTCTTATGCCTTCTATTGTTGCGTTGTCAAAAAACAATGAAAGAATTGTTGGAGTGTTGGCTAAAAGACAGGCAATCACTAATCCAAAAAACACAATTCATTCAGTAAAAAGATTTATTGGAAGAAGATTTTCTGACCCAGAAGTTCAAAAAGAACTCAAGCGTTTATCTTATGAAACTAGAGAAAGAAAAGATGGTGGTGTTGAGGTTAAGATGGGTGATAAATGGCATACTCCAATTGAGATTTCTTCAATGATTCTTCAGAAAATGAAGATTGATGCAGAAGAGAAGCTTGGTGAAAAAATAGAGTCAGTTGTAATTACTTGTCCTGCTAATTTTGATGATTCTCAAAGAACAGCAACTAAAACTGCTGGAGAAATAGCTGGTTTTAAGGTGTTAAGAGTTATCAATGAGCCAACTGCTGCTGCTTTATCTTATGGTTTAGGAAAAAAGAAAGAAGAAAAAGTTGTTGTTTATGATTTTGGTGGCGGAACATTTGATGTGACAATACTTGATATTGTCCCTGGTGAAAAAGAAGATACTGTTGAGGTGCTGGCGACTGGAGGAGAAGCTCATTTAGGTGGAAATGATTTTGACCAGAATATTATGAATTGGATTGTTGATAAATTTAAAAAAGAACAAGGAATTGATTTGAGTAAAGACCCATTAGCTTTACAAAGATTAAAAGAAGCTGCTGAGAATGCTAAAATTGAACTTTCTTCAACTCAAGAAACTGAAATTAATCTTCCATTTATTACATCAGATTCAGCTGGTCCAAAACATTTAAATTACAAAATCTCAAGAGCTGAGCTTGATAATCTAAACAGGGATTTAATTAAAAAATCAATTAAAAGAGTAGAAGAAACTTTAAAAGAAGCAAAACTAACTAAAGATGATATTAATGAAGTGATTCTTGTTGGTGGAACAACTTTGGTTCCTGCTGTTAAAGATGCTGTTAAAAACTTCTTTGGTAAAAGTCCTAACACTTCAATTAATCCTGAGGAAGTTGTTGCAATGGGTGCTGCAATTCAAGCTGAAGTACTCAGGGCAAAAGAAGAAGGCCGTGCTCCAGAAGGAGGTATTAAGAGCGTGCTGCTTTTGGATGTATTGCCTTTGTCTTTAGGAATTGAGACCTTAGGAGGAGTAAGCACTGCAATGATTGCTAAAAATACAACCATTCCAACATCTAAAACTCAGGTATTTTCAACTGCTGCTGACAGCCAGCCATCAGTTGAAATTAATATTCTGCAGGGCGAAAGGCCAATGGCTGTTGATAACAGGTCATTAGGAAAGTTTGTTTTAACAGGAATTCCTCCGGCTCCCCGTGGCATGCCTCAGGTTGAGGTTGCGTTTGACATTGATGCCAATGGAATTTTAACTGTTACTGCAAAGGACAAAGCAACAAGCAAAACCCAATCAATTAAAGTTGAAGGTTCAATAGGCCTGTCAAAAGAAGAGATTGAGAAAATGAAAAAAGAAGCAGAACTTCACGGAGAAGAGGATAAGAAAAAAAGAGAATCTATTGAGGCTAAAAACATGGCTGATAACTTAATTTATACAACTGAAAAAACATTAACAGAAATGAAAGATAAAATATCTGATGATGTAAAAAAACAGGTTGAAGAAAAACTTGAAGCTTTGAAAAAAGTAAAAGAAACTGATAATATTGATGATATTAAAAATAAAACCCAGGAGTTGTCTCAGGTGATTCAGCAGATTGGTGCAGAGATTTATAAGAAAGCTGCTGAGGCTCAGAAACAAGCCGGGCCAAAACAAGAAAAACCCCAGGCCGAAGAAGGGGAGTTTAAAGAAAAAGAAAAATAACACAAATGAACAAAAATTATTACAAAATTTTAGGTGTTGATCAAAAAGCAACACAATCTGACATTAGAAAAGCTTATCATAAGCTAGCTCATAAATTCCATCCTGATAAAGGCGGTGATGAGAAAAAGTTTAAAGAGGTAAATGAGGCTTACCAGATTTTATCTGATCAGGAGAAAAGAGCTCAATATGATAAGTTTGGCAGGGTTTTTGAAAAAGGAGCTCAGCCAGGATTTGATTTTCAATGGAGCTGGGGCGGCGCTAACTCTGGCTTTGACTTTAATGTCGAAGATTTAAGTGATTTGGTTGAAGAAATGTTTGGTTTTGGCGGACAAAAAAGAAAAAAGGACTTAAGAAAAGGCAGTAATATTAAAATTGATCTTGCAGTTGATTTAGCTGATACTTTAAGAGGAATTGAAAAAAACATTGTGATTTTAAAGCAAATCAATTGTTCCCGCTGCAAAGGAGTTGGAGCTGAACCGGAAACAAAAGTTGTTGAATGTTTTTCCTGTCGCGGTACTGGCCATGTTCAGGAAGTTAAGAAAACATTTCTAGCCTCATTTACAAGATACATTACTTGTCCAGAATGCAGAGGTGAGGGTTACAGGCCTGAAAAACCTTGTAATGTCTGCAAAGGTGAAGGAAGAATGAAGGGTAAAGATGAAATTGCAATATTTGTTCCAGCAGGTGTTGATACGAACCAGCTTATTAGAGTTGAAGGCAAAGGAAATGCAGGGAGAAAGAATGGAAAACCAGGTGATTTATATATTAGGGTGCTGGTTAGAGACCATTCTCGGTTTAAACGCCAAGGTGATGACCTGCATGTTTTAGTGCCAATTATGTTTTCTCAAGCAGTGTTAGGAGATAAAATTGATATTGTGACGCTTGAAGGCGATACAATTGAGTTAAAAATTCCAGCTGGAACTGAATCTGGAAAAGTTTTTAGACTTTCTAAAAAAGGAATACCCCATTTTTCTGGCCATGGAAGAGGCAGTTTATACGTTAAGTTAAATATTCAAACTCCAAAAAAACTTACTAAAGAGCAAAAAGATCTTTTGAGAAAATTGCGTGTTGAAAAAATATAAAAGTGTGGTATTGTAAATTTGTGTTCGCCCCTATAACTCAACCGGCAGAGTAACAGCCTTTTAAGCTGATAGTTGAAGGTTCGAGTCCTTCTAGGGGCACTACTTATCAGTCCTCAAAATAAAAACAGATTAAACTGCCTGTTTTTTTAATGTTCCATTATATGATTTAGAAATTTTAGTAATAAAAAATTTACATTCTTGTATTGTTTAACTTTTAAATGT
>JANBVL010000011.1:0-975 GCA_024238995.1 Patescibacteria group bacterium | reverse complement strand
TTATTTTAGGTTTAATAATTATAGGAGTTATTTTCTTTACTCAGTATGAGAAAATATTTAATTTCTTACAATATGGACAATTAGATAAACCAGTTTTAACTGAAGAAGATGTAAAGGAAATTAGATATGAAGCAACTGAAACAGGAGATATTGCTCTTTGTAAAAAACTTCAGGATCAGGATAAAGATTACTGTGAATATGTCGTTATTAATGCTGAAGCTGGTCGAAAACAAGATCCAAGTATTTGTGACGCTCTTCAAGACGAACGTAGAAGGAATGTGTGTAAAGACAATGCTATTATAACTAAAGCTATGAATGAGCAAGATGTGTCTTACTGTGAAAACATAATTGACGAAGAAAGGGTTGATTATTGTAAAGAGCAAGTAAGCGCTCTCATCCTATAACCTTTTTAGAGTAAGAATACAAACCATTATGCACAATACGTTCTATTGAGGTCATCGTTTCAATAAAGTATAAATGAGAAAATTTAAAAAATTTGAAGAAAGAATAAAAAACAGGCAAAGTTGCCTGTTTTTTAATATTGAATATGTTAAAATGAAATTGTAAATCAGATATTAACTAAAATTAGCAAAGGTTTTTGATTGAATAAAAAATTTAATTAAAAACTCAAGACTAATTAAAAAAAACATGAACAAATACAATACATTGATACTCACAATAAGTGTTTTAATGTCATCATTATTAGCTGTTTATTGGATTTCAGCCTGGACTGAACCATCAACAGCTCCACCAACAAGCAATATTTCAACTCTCATAGATACCAGCACTACTGCTCAAACTAAATCAGGAGAATTAACTGTTACAGTTTTAAAAACTAGTCAAGGCGCAGGTAGTGGTGTGATCATCTACTCAGGAGGAGATTTAGAGATTAAAACTTCTGACAATTCAGGAGGAGCTTTGTTCTATGTTGATACTAATGAAGAATTAGTAGTTAGATCCAAACTTAAAGTAGAA
>JANBVL010000010.1 GCA_024238995.1 Patescibacteria group bacterium | reverse complement strand
CTGACAATTCAGGAGGAGCTTTGTTCTATGTTGATACTAATGAAGAATTAGTAGTTAGATCCAAACTTAAAGTAGAAAAAGCATTAATCCTTACTCCCTTAACTAGCAATCCTGCTACCTGTAATTCAACTAACAAAGGAATGATATACTATGACAGTACTGCAAACATGCCAAAGATATGTGACAGTTCTGCCTGGAACGATTATGAAGGACCTCAAGGATTGCAAGGCGATCCAGGGTCAATAGGATTAACAGGACCTGAAGGGCCTGAAGGCATTCAAGGAATTCAAGGACTTCAAGGTGATCCAGGAGCAACAGGACTTCAAGGTATCCAAGGGCTTACTGGTCTTCAAGGTATTCAAGGCGATCCAGGAGCAACAGGAGCAACAGGAGCAACAGGAGCTGATGGGATTCAAGGACTTCAAGGACTTCAAGGTGATACTGGTCCTACAGGAGTTACAGGAGCAACAGGAGCTGATGGGATTCAAGGCATTCAAGGCAATCCAGGGTCAATAGGATTAACAGGACCTGAAGGGCCACAAGGGCCAGTAGGTTCTGAATTCTGGAATGGTGCGATTGGTGGAGATATTTATAGCGAAAATACTGGCAATGTTGGTATTGGGACACTAGATCCAGAAGGGAAACTATCTGTAACTGGTGATGTTGGAATTGGAGCTATAGCAAATACTGATCAAGCTAGTCATATGCTTGATATTGCTTCAACAAAAGGCAGTACTGGTTATTCGGCTATAAGGGCCCTGTATCCAGGGGGTGGTGGGTTAGCAGGAACAGAATTTGGTGCACTTGCTCATAGAGAAAGCCAATGGAATGCTGTTTACGCAAAAGCAGGAACTGGTGGAGCTATAGCTTTATATACTGATGGCGAGGTTAATATGATGAACGGCAATGTTGGTATTGGGACAATAGCACCAAGTTACCCTCTTCATGTGGAAAGTGGTTCCAGCTATGCTATTTATGCTGAGACAACAACATCCTATGATGATTATGCGATTTATGGGAAAGCTTATGATGACTATGGTGTTTATGGTTATGCTGCTGGTGATGACTATGGTGTTTATGGGAAAGCTTATGATGACTATGGTGTTTATGGTTATGCTGGTGATAGCTATGGTGTTTATGGTTATGCTAATAATAATATTGGAGTAAGAGGTGAATGTGGAGCATTTGATTGTTATGGTCTTTATACTACCGACAATCTTTTTGTTAACGGTAATGTTGGTATTGGCATATCACCAAGTTATAAGTTAGATGTTAATGGTTCAGCGAGAATACGTAAGAACAATAACGTACAGGGCTTGTTAATAGGTGATGATGTCTGGTTGGGTGATTTGAACGTAAGAAACCATCTCGTTATAACAGGAGCGTTTGAGTCAGTAGATGGAGGTATTACTTTTGGTTCGGGTAAAGACACTAATATATATAGAGGCGGTGCTAATATTTTAAAGACAAATGATACTTTTTTTGTGACGAAAGATTTACAAATGGGGGGGCAAAGAAAGACTGGTTGGAGTAATAGTCCTGGTGGAGGTGGAACAGAGTGGACCTACGGAAACAGCTCATGTGATGAAGAATCTGAAGTCGGAGAGCTATTCATTGAAGAGATACCTACGAATAGGCCCGTGTCTTCGGGTGCAACGGATGCTTTTCTTTGTGTTTGCCTAAGAGCATGGGGCAACGACGTTACGGTTCCCTCATATTATTATGCTTGCCTGCACTAACTTTAAAATATTCATTATTCGAAACAAAAAAATCAAAAGATAGCAATATGGATCTTACAAAATGTGATTATTTTAATGATACTTTCACATATGAGTATGAAACAGGAGACGTTGTATGTATTGATGTAGAACATTCAGGGAAACCAGAAGAATACGATTTGGTTAAATTTATTACAGATTGTGATAGTTCTTACGATAAAAGAGTATTGAGTTCTATAAATTATGATTCAACCTTAACGCTGAGAGGATTTTTATACCCTGTAACGATGACAAGAAACATACCGGTAAAAGTCATTTGTGATACACCAATAGAAGTAGGAGACCCTTTGGTCACAAGCAATGTTCCGGGTTATGCTATGAGCGCTTATGTTGATGAGCCAGATAACTTTAGAGAGTCTTTTGATATGCAGTCTGCTGTATTTGTTAAAGCCCTGGACAGTTGTGATAATGGAACTGCAACCATTAGAGCTTGGAAATAGAGTGATTATGGATAGATATTTTTATAGATTTTTGTATAACAGAGTTAGAACGCTAAAATCATTTGAATCTTGCAAAAATGTATTAAGATGATATATTAATTAATTAGTTTGTCATGGTTAAAGCAGATAACGATTTTGGTATTGATATTAAAGAAATGGCTGAAGCAGGATTGCATTTTGGTCATAAGACTTCAAAGACTCATCCTAAGATGAAGCCTTTTATTCATGGAACAAGAAATACTATCAACCTTATTGATTTAGATAAAACTAAAGAAGGTTTGGAAAAAGCTTTAGATGTTGTTAAGAAATTAATAGCTGAGAAAAAAACATTAATAATTATAGGCACTAAGATTCAGGCGAAAAAACTGGTTGAAGATTTTGCCAAAGAACATGAGCTTTTATATGTTTCCGAAAGATGGTTGGGAGGAACTATCAGTAATTTTGAAGTAATTAAAAAAAGGATTGATTATTTCAATGATTTAAAGGTACAGAAAGAAAAAGGTGAATGGGAAAAGTATAAAAAGAAAGAAAGAGGTCAGCTTGATTTAGAAATGGAAAGAATGGGAAAGAAATTTGAAGGGATAAAAAACCTCCAAGCTTTACCAGACGCTATTTTTGTTCTAGACATTGAAAAGGATTCATTAGCAATAAAAGAAGCAAGAAGCAAAGGAATTATGACTATTGGCGTTTCAGACGCTAATGCTGATCCAAGTTCAGTTGATTGGCCAATTCCAGCCAACGATGATGCCGTTAGTGCTATAAAATACATTTTAGCTAAGTTATCAGAAAGCATTAAAAAAGGAAAAAAACTACAGGAAGAGAAAGAGGAACAAGAGAAAAAAAAGGAAGAAAAAGAAGAAAAGAAAGAAAAGGAAAAATAGCTAGGAAACATAAACTTTATGATTTCAATTGAAAAAGTAAAAAAACTAAGAAACATTACTGGTGTTTCAATAACAGAGTGTAAAAAAGCTTTAGAAAAAGCAAATGGTGACATTGAAAAAGCAAAAGATATTTTAAAAGCACTTGGAAAAGATGTTGCTCAGAAACGCTCATATAAGGAAACTAAGGCAGGAATAGTTGACAGCTATATTCATGCTGATAAAAGAGTAGGAGTTTTAATTCAGCTTAACTGCGAAACAGATTTTGTTGCTAAAAGTGATGATTTTAAAAAATTAGCCCATGAGCTTTGTCTTCAAATAGCTGGTTTTTTTGATGATGTTCCAATACTTGAGCAATCATGGATTAAAGACTCTAAAAGAACTGTTAAGGATTTAATTGAGGAATATATTGCAAAATTTGGTGAAAACATAACCTTAGAGAAATTTATAAGGTATGAAATTTGAATTAATTCTTCAAATTATTCTATTTACAAGTTCTGTTGGATTAGGAGTGATTGTGCTTAGAAAGCTACCGGTTTTAAGAGTCTTGCCTGAAAAGGAGTTCTCTGGTTTTTCTGAAAAAAAACAGATTATTGCTTTAAAATTTAAAGAAGGGGTTAAGAAGCTTAACTTGCTTAAAGATTTGTCTTATGAGATGATTTTAGAGAAAGTTTTAGCAAAAATAAAAAACATTTCTGTTAAATTTGAGAGCAAAATGTCTAATTTACTTGTTGAAGCAAAAGAAAATACTAAACAAAGGGGAATTAGGGAAAGTGATAATTATTGGGAGGAAATAAAAAAATCTACTAAAAAAAACAAACTTAAGAAATAGTTGTTGATGTATTAAGGTGAAAGATGACATCTGCTAAAACAATTAATCAGGGCTTAATAAACAGGATTTGTTTTTTGTATTCCAAAAAACTATATTCTATGTTAGAGATAGCTAAGCTTTTAAATATATCACACAATAAAGTGCGATATTGGCTAGAGAAAAATAATATTTCTAGAAGGAGTAGAAGCGAGGCAAGTTTTTTAGTCCACAGTCAAAGATTTAACAAAACTCCAGCTAATGTTAAACAAGATTTTACTTCAACTCAAGAAAAATTATTGATTAGCGGAACAATGCTTTATTGGGCAGAAGGATCAAAGGATCCTAATGGATATGTTTCTTTTGCAAATAGTGACCCCAAGATGATTCAATTATTTTTGAAATTCTTGTATGAAATTTGTGGGGTTCAAAAGAAAAGAATTCGCCTACTGTTACATGCTTATGAAGATCAAAAAGATTTAAAACTAGAAAATTATTGGTCTAGAATTACAAAAGTTTCTTTGAACCAATTTCATAAGACATATGTTCACAAAGGTAAAAAAGGTACTTATAAGAAAAAATCAAAGCACGGAACATTATCGTTAAGATGTTATGATAAAAAGCTGTAAAGACAAATTTTAGAATGGATAGAGAAATATCAACATATTATAGGCCGACGTAGCTCAGTGGCAGAGCAACGCACTTGTAATGCGTAGGTCATGAGTTCAACCCTCATCGTCGGCTCATTTATTTAAACTTGACTAAAAATGGAAAAATTAATTTTAGTTGATAAAAACGATAAAATACTTGGCTTTGAAGAAAAAGTGAAATGCCATTTGAATGAAGGACTGCTTCATCGTGCTTTTACTATTTTGCTGTTTGATGATAATGACAATATTTTACTTCAAAAAAGAGCTAAATCAAAAATGCTCTGGCCGTTATATTGGGAAGCAACATGTTCCAGTCATCCCAGAGAAAATGAAACTTATGAACAGTCAGGCAAAAGAAGATTAAAAGAGGAATTAAGAGTTAATGCAGATTTAAAGTTAATAGATAAATTCTATTACCAGTCATTTTATAAAGACATTGGTGCAGAACATGAACTTTGCGCTACTTTAGTTGGAAGTTATAATGAGAGAGAAATTGATTTTAATAAAGATGAAGTTACTGATTTAAAATGGATTGAAATTAATGAACTTAAAAAAGAATTAAATCAGGATCCTCAAGATTATGCTCCCTGGCTTAAAATTGTTCTAGACAGAATTGAACAAAAATATGGTGAAGATATTAAATCCATACTTTAAATTATTGAGAATTTCAGACTGGCGTGGTTATATTTTAATGAGTCTGTTTGGTTTTATTCTTGCTAAAGGCTTCTTATTTCCAGTAAAAGAAATTATTGTTTTCTGGGGCATAGTCGTATCTTTTTTAGGATTTGGTTTTTCAATAAATGACTGTTTTGATACAAAAGAAGATGTCTATGATAAAACAAAAGAAAATCCTTTAATAACTGATAAGGCAAGTTTTAAAAAAAGCTTGTTTTTTTCATTCCTATTAGGTCTTTTGGGTTTAGGGTTGTCAGCTTTTTTTGGATTAAAGATTTTTCTTTTTTGCTTGGTTGGCTTGTTAATCGGCTTTTTCTATTCTGCTCCACCAATTCGTTTTAAATCCAGGCCTTTTCTTGATTTAATTTCACATGGTTTTTTTGCTGGCATTTTTTTGTTTATTTTGTCATTTTTAATATTTAAAACAGAAATTACCCGCGTCTATTGGGTTATTGCCTCTTATGTCTTCTACTTTTCAGTAACCCTTGAAATGAGAAATCATTTAGAAGATTATGAATCTGACAAAGCTGCAGGAATAAACACTTCAGTTGTTTCTTGGGGACATGGTGTTTCTAAAAAAATACTTGATTATTTAATTGGCTTTTATCCTTTAATTCTTTTTCCAGTTTTTCTGATTGTTCCCTATAAAATACTTTTATTGTTTTTGTTTTTTAGTTTTGTTTTTGTTGTTATCTTTTTATTCAAGAAAAATTTAAAAATAGTTGAGAATTATAAAATAGCTGATATTTATACAATAATATGTTTTAGCTTATTATCTTTGGCCATGATATTGTAAATTAATATGAGCAATCAGGAAAAAATCACGGATTATTTTGATAGACTAAAACCAGAAATTGATAAAATTATTGAAAAATACGTTCCTAAAAAAGTAAGTCAAAAATGGCTGGAACTTGTTTTTGAAAAACCAAAATACCAATACACAATTGATGCAGCCCAGCAAGTTTTACTTGATCCTGTTTGGGATTTTTTAGATAGAGGAGGAAAAAGATGGAGGCCAAGCTTATTTTTATTGGTTGCTGAAGCTGTAGGAGGAGATGTTGAAAAGCTTAAAGATTTTTCAATTGTTCCAGAGTTAATTCACAATGGAAGCTTGATCATTGATGACATTGAAGACCAGGGAGAGTTGCGCAGGGGGAAACCTTGTCTTCATAAGATTTTTGGCATAGATATTGCCATAAATGCTGGTAATTTTTTGTACTTTTTACCTTTAGTTGTTTTTAAAGAAAACAAAGAGAAATTTGATAAGGAAGTTTTTTTAAATGCTTATCAGATTTATGCTCAGGAAATGCTGAATATTCATTTAGGGCAGGGAACAGATATTTTTTGGCATAAAGGAAAAACTGAAAATATTAATGAGCAAGAGTATTTTCAAATGTGTATTTTTAAAACAGGGTGCTTGTCAAGAATGGCTGCCAAACTAGCTGTTGTTTTATCAGAAAAAAACAATGAATTAACCCAAAAAATAGGCAGAATAGCTGAAGCAATTGGTGTTGCCTTTCAGATTCAGGACGATATTTTAGACATAGATTTAACAGGCCAGGATAGAGAAAAGTTTGGCAAATCTTTTGGCAATGACATTAAAGAAGGTAAAAGAAGTTTAATGGTAATTCACAGTTTGAATAAAGCTGGCAGTGAAGATAAAAAAAGACTGCTTGAAATATTAAACAAGCACACTGAGAATATTGATGAAATTGAAGAAGCAATTAAAATCATTCAAAAATATGAAAGCATTGATTATGCAAAAGGGGTTGCTAAAGATATTATTAAACATGCCTGGCAAGATGCCGATAAGTTTTTAAAAGAATCAGAAGCAAAACAGAGATTAAAGAGTTTTATTGATTATTTAATAGAAAGGAAATCTTGACAAAGATATGAGAAAGGATAGAATACAAAGTGAAGAAAATGGAAAGGACATTACAACTTAATAGTAAGGACCTTAGTAATTAATATAATTAGTTTTTTAGAGCTGTCCCGACTATTAGAAGTTTAAGTATTTTTAAATATTTAAAATTCATTTTTAGTTGAGGATTTGATCCTGGTCCAGGATGAACGCTGGCGACGTGGATAAGGCATGCAAGTCAAGCGGGTCACCTTCGGGTGGCAAGCGGCAAACTAGTTAGTAATACGTGGATAATGAACCCTAAAGACAGGTATAACCTGGAGAAATCCAGGCTAATCCCTGATGTTCCCAGTCATTCAAAAGAAAGGCTGGGCAAACGGAAAGAGCAATCTAACCGCTTTAGGCTTGGTCCACGGCTTATCAGCTTGTTGGTAGGGTAACGGCCTACCAAGGCTATGACGAGTAGGCGGGGTGAGAGCTTGACCGCCAACGATGGCATTGAGATACGGGCCATACTCCTACGGGAGGCAGCAGTCGAGAATATTGGTCAATGGGGGAAACCCTGAACCAGCGACGTCGCGTGCAGGAAGAATGCCTTCGGGTTGTAAACTGCTTTTATGGAAGAAGAATCCCTCTCCATTTTTCGTGAATTATTCGTGGAAAATGGTGAGGGATGACGGTACTCCAAGAATAAGGGGATGCAAATTCTGTGCCAGCAGCCGCGGTAATACAGAATCCCCAAGCGTTATCCGAATTTATTGGGCGTAAAGGGTCCGTAGGCGGTTTAGTTAGTCTAGTGTTAAATACCTTTGGCTTAACCTTAGGAGGGCGCTGGAAACTGCTAAACTAGAGGGCGTTAGAGGTGAACGGAACGCACGGTGTAGGGGTGAAATCCGTTGATATTGTGCGGAACATCAAAAGCGAAGGCAGTTCACTGGGGCGACCCTGACGCTGAGGGACGAAAGCCAGGGGAGCAAAAAGGATTAGATACCCTTGTAGTCCTGGCTGTAAACGATGGATACTGGCTATTTGTAGTGTCGACCCTACAAGTGGCGAAGCTAACGCGTTAAGTATCCCGCCTGGGAAGTACGGCCGCAAGGCTAAAACTCAAAGGAATAGACGGGGGCTCACACAAGCGGTGGATCATGTGGCTTAATTCGATAACAAACGAGGGACCTTACCAGGACTTGACAGGCTAGTGTAACCCTGCTGAAAGGCAGGTTACCTTACAAGGACGCTAGCTCAGGTGTTGCATGGTTGTCGTCAGCAGGTGTCGTGAGACGCTCCCTTAAATGGGGAAACCTGCGCAACCCCTGCCCTATGTTTTATATGTCATAGGGGACTGCCGTAGATAATACGGAGGAAGGTTGGGATGACGCCAAATCCGCATGGCCCTTTGATGTCCTGGGCTGCACACATGATACAATGGTTAGGACAATGGGTTGCCAAGGAGAAATCCGGAGCTAATCTCATCAAACCTAATCTTAGTTCGGATTGAGGTCTGCAACTCGACCTCATGAAGCTGGAATCGCTAGTAATCGCGAATCAGCGATGTCGCGATGAATACGTCCCTGGGCCTTGTACTCACCGCCCATCACGCCAAGCGAGCTGAGAACAGCCAAAGTCTGCATTTAATGCGGCCTAAGCTGGGTTCAGTAAGAAGGGCGAAGTTGTAACAAGGCACGGGTAGCGGAAGCTGTCCGTGGATCACTACATTTTAAATTTTGGTTGATAAAAGTTGAAGTCTGGAATTTGGATTTTAACTTTTGGGGAGTTGATCGAAGTTCCTTAAAGATCGATTATTCGGGGCAGCTCTAAAAAACTAATGCTAAAAAAAAACAAGCTCAAAAAGCTTGTTTTTAGCTTTACAAACACTGATTTTTTAAATAAAATCTAATATATGGCAATTCCTAAAAAAGTAATAAATTTCTTGGAAAAAGCTAAGGTTAAATACGAATTAGTAGAACATAAAACCGTGTATACTGCTTTTGATAAGGCAAGGACTTTGAAAGAAAAACAAAACATTATTGGAAAGACTTTGGTTTTGAAAGCTGATAGAGATTTAGCGATAGTTTTAATTCCTGCCAACAAAAACTTAGATAAATTAAAGTTTAAAAAAATAGTTAATGATTGGAAGAGAAAAACAGATCAAAAACTTATTAAAACTATTGATTTTGCTTCAGAGAGATTGATTAAAAATAAGATTAAAGGAGTGAAGGTTGGGGCTATTCCTGGTTTCGGAAACTTATTTAAAATACCTACTTTTATTAATAAATCTCTACTTAGTCCATCAAAAATTATTATTAATTCTGGTGATTATAAAAACTCAATTCAGTTAGAGCCAGCTCAGTTTGAAAAATTAGTGCCTGATTTAATAACAGGAAGTTTTACAAAAACTAGAAAAAGTTAATGAATTTTTACCGTATTTTTCAAAAGCTTTACCAAAGATCAGCTTACAAAATGTGTTTAGAATGTGAAGGGTTTATTAAAAATAAATCTAAAATTCTTGATGTTGGCTGTGGTTCTGCAATAATTGCCAATACTTTTCAGAATTTTTTTGATACAGAAGTTATTGGAGTTGATGTAAAAGACAGAAGGATTTTCCCAATAGCATTCAGCTTGATTAATGGAAGAAAATTAAATTTTCCTGACAACAGTTTTGACAATGTTTTAATTGCTTATACTCTTCATCATAGTCAAGATCCAGCCGCACTTTTAAAAGAAGTAAGAAGAGTTGCAAAACACAGGATTTTTATTTATGAAGATTTACCAGATGACTTTTTATCTAAATTAGTTTGTTATTTCCACGGCTTTTCATTTGATAGGTTTTTTGGTAATAAAGATAAGACAACTTTTAAAACAGAAGATGAATGGCTTGAGATTTTCAAGGGCTTGGATCTTAAATTAGTTCATGATAAATATGTTTCTTTGAGTTTTGAGCCAGTTAAAAAGAAATTATTTGTTTTAGAGGTTTTGGGCGCGTAGTTCATTGGCGGAACGCTTCTCTGATAAAGAAGAGGTAGAAGGTTCGATTCCTTCCGCGCCCACATGTTGGGCCTGTAGTTCAGTTGGCTAGAACGCCGCTTTTGCATAGCGGAGGTCAGCGGTTCGAGTCCGCTCAGGTCCACCAATATATAAAAGATAGGACATAATGTCCTATCTTTTTGTTTTGTCCTATTAAAATGTTTTATAATTCTTCGTATTCAACTTCCTCTGGGAATAATAATTGAAAAGGATACCCCTTATAATTCCTTTTGATTGTTCCGCAACCTAAGTTTTTAAGAAAATCTACCATTTGATTGGTAATTTCTTCTGGATTTACATTTTCTTTGCCAATATATTCAATCTCTACAAAATCACCAAGATTTTCAACTGAATCTATGTTTACTTCATAATCCTTGTAATTCCAAGTTTTTCTTATTTTTTTAACCTTGGCTATAGTTTTAAAGTTAAGAATTTTCAATATTTCTTTGGCTGTATTCAGATCTCCTATCTTGGTTTCATATTCATCACAATAAATACTTCTTCCTTTATTATCAATATGCCAGTTTTTATAATTTATTGAATAATCTTTTCCTGAATTTCTTAATCTAAACCATTCTTTTACAGGTCTAACTTCAATAAAATTACGATGAATTGGGGAAAAATATTCATCAATTTGCTGGTTTTTTGATTTAAACTGAGCATTACTTTCTAAAAATTCTATTAATGGTTTTTTGTTTTCAATATTAACTTGTATTTCTATTTCAGTTTTTTTCATAATGTTTTAGTTATTTTATTATGCTATAAAATACACAAAAAGTCAATAGAAATTGAATAAAAAGTTTTCCACAGGAGCTTTTTTGACATAATGCTATAATATATCAATATCTTTTAAAAAGGTCGGTAATCTAATTAGTAAATATTTATTACTATGATGGTTCAAGATTGGTCTATTATTACGCTTGAGGCATTGCAAGGTGCTTGGGCAGGATTTTTAATGTTTCTACCGAGATTGATTGGTGCGACAGTTGTTTTAATTATTGGCTGGTTCCTAGCAATTGGTTTAGGAAAACTAACAGCTGAAATTTTAAAGCAATTAAGATTTAACAAATTTTTTGAAAGAGCTGGCTGGAGAGAAGCATTGCAAAAAGCAGAGGTAAAAGTTAATCCATCTGAGTTTATTGGAGCAATTGCGAAATGGATTTTAATTATTGTATTTCTATTAGCTTCGGTTGAAATTTTAGGATTTGTTGAGTTTGCTGACTTTTTAAAAAGAGTTGTAATTTGGCTTCCTAATTTGATTGTTGCCTCAGCTATTTTCATTGTTACTGTAATTCTGACAGATATTTTAGAGAAAATTATTAAAGCAAGTGTGAAGAAAATGGGGGTTGATTATGCCGGATTTTTAGGAATGACAGTCAGATGGGCAATATATATTTTTGCAGGATTAGCAATCTTACTTCAGTTAGGAGTTACTCCGACTATTATTGACACTTTAATTAAGGGCTTTGTAGGAATGATAACTTTGGCCTTTGGTTTAGCCTTTGGTTTGGGCGGCAAAGACGCTGCTTCTAAATTAATCTCTGACGTGAAAGGCAAGATTTCAGAAAGGTAAATTTTGTTACAGATTAAAACATTCCAAATTCAGTGCTCTGAGTTTGGGGTGTTTTCTTTTAGCTTGACACTCTTTTTTACTTTGTTAGAATAAAAACACAATGAGAATAATGCAAAGAAAAAAATACAATTTTTGGAAGCGGTAACTTCTTAATTTTTGTTTATTGGCAAAACCGCTTTCAAAAGGCGGTTTTTAAGTTTGAAAGGGATGGAAAGCACTATACAATTGAATATGGAAAACAAAAAAAATAATCTAGCTAATTAATCAAATCACCAATTATATACACATACACTTTAAGTATTTTATTAAAATTTCATTTTGTGAAATTTTTGAGGGCAAGATTACTCAACGGCAAATGGTGGATGCCTTGGGAGATTGAGGCGATGAAGGACGTGGGGTGGCTGCGATAAGTCTCGGGTAGGTGCCTACCAACCTTTGATCCGGGAATTTCCGAATGGGGAAACCTGTTTCGTTGATAAAACGATTCAATCCTGTTTTTATGACAGGATAGTAAACCCGCTGAATTGAAACATCTTAGTAAGCGGAGGAAAAGAAAAAAAGAACTACTAATTATTAATCACTAATTTTTACGAATTTTATTCGCAGAAATTAGTGAATATTAGTAGTAATATTCCCTTAGTAGCGGCGAGCGAAGAGGGAGGAGCCCAAACTTCATACTTTTTGTATGGAGGGTTGTAAGGGAACGTCGTCGGGGCGACCCGGAGGAGATTAAAAATTAAAGATTGGTTAAAGGAAATTTCTTGGAAAAGAATACCGTAGAAGGTAATAGTCCTGTACTTGAAAACTTCTTTATGCTCCTTGATGTTCTACTTGAGTACCACTCGGGGATGAAACCTCTGTGGGAAACAGGCTAAACTACTAGCCAAGGCTAAATACTCAATCTCACCGATAGTGAACAAGTACCGTGAGGGAAAGGTGAAAAGCAGGGAGGTGATCCCAGTGAAATAGAACCTGAAACCATTTGCTAACAAAAAGTTGGAGCTGCGTTTTTCGCAGTGACAGCGTACCTTTTGGAGCAGGCACCAACGAGTTCGTGCACTTTCTTGTCTAAGTCCTTTTGGGATGGAGACATAGGGAAACCAAGTGTGAATAGCGCGTTTATAAGGGAGTGTGCGAGACCCGAAACCAGGTGAGCTTGCCATGACCAGGGTGAATCCATCTGAAAAGATGGAGGAGGCCCGAACCCGTGGGTAGTGCAAAACCTTGGGATGAGTTGTGGTAAGTTGGGAAACCCTAATCGAACCTGGTAATAGCTGGTTCTCCCCGAAATAGCTCTGGGGCTAGCCTAGATGAGTAGAAATTGAAGGTAGAGCACTGGAAGAGATATCGTGCCGCAAGGTAGGTATTTCTACTAAACTCCGAATGTCAATTTCGTAATCACTGGAGTAAGACTTTGGGCGCTAATGTCCGAAGTCAAGAGGGAAACAACCCAGACCTTAATCTAAGGTCCCTAAATCTTCTGTTTTTAACAGATCAGTCGCAAGACTGAAAGCTAAGTGAGAAAGGAAGTGGAATTCCATAGATAGCTAGGAGGTGAGCTTAGAAGCAGCTACCCTTTAAAAAGTGCGTAATAGCTTACTAGCTAAGGAATTCTGCGCCGAAAATTCACGGGACTAAAGCTTAGTACCGAAGATAAGGATGCATTAATTTATTAATGCGTGGTAGGGGAGCGTTCTTAGTGCACTGAAGTTAAACTGTAAAGTTTGATGGAGCGCTAAGAAGTGAGAATGTTGGTATGAGTAACCGCAATCAAGGTGAGATCCCTTGACACCGTAAGCCCAAGGTTTCCTTGGCAATGACAATCAACCAAGGGTTAGGCGGTCCTAAGGTGAAGCCGAAAGGCATAACTGATGGACAGTCGGTTAATATTCCGACCCTTCAGCATTTTTTCGAAGAGTGACGTAGTCTAGTAATCCGGGCAAGTTATTGGATTCTTGTTGTTTGCTTAAGAATTTTCAAGAGTCGACAAAATGTTTTGCTACGGCAAAATAAATTCGGATGAGCAGGCTACCTGGAAAAGCTCTTAGAGTTAAAAATGTTGGATCCGTACCGCAAACCAACACAGGTGGGCGAGTGTAAGTGTACTAAGGTGAACGGGTGAAACCTCGTTAAGGAACTCGGCAAACAAGCAGGCGTACGTTCGCAATATGCCTTGCCACAGCAATGTGGCCGCAGCGAAAGTCTCTCTGGCGACTGTTTATCTAAAACACAGGTCCCTGCTAAATTCGTAAGAAGATGTATAGGGGCTGAGGCCTGACCAGTGCCGGAGTGTTAAGCTTATCGGTTATTTCGTCTTCGGATGGAATAGCTAAGTGAGTTAAGCCTCCGGTGAACGTCCGCGGTAACTATGAATTCACGGATTGTAGTTATAAAATCTAGCTATATGCGGGAACATCTCGATAAAGACTTGAAATGTACTCATAAGGAATTCGTCTATCCTTAATAGTAAAAATCATTTCAAGAGAGACAATCCGCAGGAAAGACTATTTGTGAAAACAAATTTATGAAAGAAAAAAAATGGTTAAAACAAATTCCATCTCGTATTGGATGGTACTTTACTGGATTCGCTGATGGAGAAGGAAGTTTTAATCTTTCTTTAAAAAAAGATTCAGAATATCGAGTGCGTTGGCATATAGAGCCAAGCTTCAATATCTCGCAACGAGATGTAACAGTTTTAAATCTTTTTAAGCGATATCTCAAAGTTGGTAAAATTCGACAAAGAAAAGATGGCGTACATTATTATGAAGTACGGAATTATCGTGCGCTTCATGAGAATATTATTCCTTTTTTCGAAAAGTATTCTTTTTTCTCAAGTGGAAAAAAGAAAAATTTCTCAATTTTCCGCAAAATTATTAATTTGATGTATCAAGGTGCTCATAAGAATAAAGATGGTCTTATGAAAATTTTGATGCTTCGTGAAAAAATTAATAAAGGTCGTGGAAGAAAACGTAAGTATTCTTTAGACGATTATCTTAATTCACAAATAGAATCCCCAGAGACTATACGCTAGACTCAGTAAAAACTGAGATGATATAGTCCGATCTCATAGGAGACTATGAGCTAACATAAATGAACCGTGTTAAAGTAGCGTAATCCCTTGTCGGGTAAGTTCCGGCCCGCATGAAAGGTTCAACGACTAGAGAACTGTCTCAACGAGGAGCCCGGTGAAAATACAATGGGGGTGAAGATGCCTCCTACCTGCGGCTAGACGAAAAGACCCCAGGAGCTTTACTATATCCTGATATTGAGTTTTTGTTTTGAATGCGTAGTGTAGTGGGTAGACTTTGAAATCCTATTTTCGGGTAGGATGGAGTCGCCAATGAAACACCCATCTTTCAAAGCTTGGATTCTAATCTCATTTTTAATGAGAAACAGTGTTTGGTGGGTAGTTTAAGTGGGGCACTTGCCTCCGAAAAAGTAGCGGAGGCGTCCAAAGGTCGGCTAAGTACGGATGGAAATCGTACGTTTAGGGCAAAGCCATAAGCCGGCTTTACTGCGAAGGCAATTACCAGAGCAGTCGGGAAACCGGGGCTTAGTGAACCGACAGTGGTTAGTAGGACCGCTGGAGATCATCAGCTAAAAGTTACCCTGGGGATAACAGGCTAGTAGGGCCCGCAAGTCCACATTAACGGCCCTGTTCGGCACCTTAATATTAAAATATCGGGGTGCTATGGCAGTAATGTCATATAAAAAATCTGGCTTATAACGGTGGAATCCATATATATAGAACCCGTTAAATCTTAAATGTATATGGGCAATACCGTGGGAAGTTTAATTCAATTCAAAGAATCAATAATACAGTATGTAAATTGAGTTATAACCCCGTAGAGACTTGATCTATTAAGATCGGAGTTCTCTGACAAGATAATTTATATCTTGATTTAGATGAGAGCTAATACGCCAGCCCCTTTTTATTGATTTTAAAGGGTGAAGATATAGTCCGAACCTTCTGGTAACAGAAGAAAAATTAACAGCGATGTCGGCTCAGCACATCCTGGGGGCGGAGAAGCTCCCAAGGGTTGGACTGTTCGTCCATTAAAGTGTTTCGCGAGCTGGGTTCAGACCGCCGTAAGGCAGGTCGGTCTCTCTCTACCGCAGGCGTAGAGTCTTGAGGAGATTTGGTCTTAGTACGAGAGGATCAGACTGAACTAACCTCTAGTGTACCAGTTGTTCCGCCAGGAGCATCGCTGGGTAGCTATGTTGGGAAGGGATAAGCGCTGAAAGCATCTAAGCACGAAACCCACTCCAAGATCAGGACTCATTATTAGATTCCTCAAAGATGATGAGGTTGATAGGCTACAGGTGTAAGTGGAGCAATCCATTCAGCCGAGTAGTACTAATTAATCGATAAATCTTGTCCTCAAAAATTTTACAAAACTAGAAAGTAAAAGGCGTTTTAGTGGCGGCTATACTGGCATTGTTCCACCTGTTCCCATCTCGAACACAGAAGTGAAATATGCCAAGGCCGATGATAGTGGGTTGCCCGCGAAAGTAGGTAGCCGCCGCTAAAGCGCCTTTTGTTTTACTTTAATATGTTTGTCTGGTTATAATGAATTAATGACATTTAAGAGAAATTCTGGAAAAAACAATAATTCTTTTAATGATTTTTTCTCTAGCAACTCAAGTTCTAAGACTGGAATTGTAATTTTTCTAATTATTGTTGCCTTTGTTTTGAATTTATCCTTTACTTCAAAAAGCATTAAAGGGTTTTTTTATTCAATATCTGAACCTATTCAGTATTGGTTGTGGGAAAAAGGCATTAAAAGCTCTGATTTTTTCAAATCAATTTTAAATAGCCAGAATTTGAAAAAGGAAAATGATTTTTTAAAATTTGAAAATCAAAAACTAATAAGCGAGAATATCTTGTTAGAAGAATTAAAAACAGAAAATCAGCTTTTAAAGACAGCTTTGGATTTAGATCTTGAAAAAGAGTTTGAGCTTGATTTAGTTGATATAATTGCCAAGACAAATGATTATTTAATAATTAATAAAGGTTATGAGCAAGATGTGGATATTGCTATGCCTGTTATCACTGAAAACAAAGTTTTAGTGGGTAAAATAGTTGAGCTTTTCCAAAATACAGCAAAAGTAGAGCTTTTAAGTTCAAAAAACAGTTCTTTTGACGTTGAGATTCTTAAAAAAGATATTTATAGTTTAGCAAAAGGAGAAGGTGATTTTGAGATTATTCTTGATTTAATTCCTAATCAAGAAAATATTGAGACAGGGGATAAAGTGATTACTAGTTCATTGGGAGGAAATTTTCCAAAAGAACTGCTGGTGGGCAGTGTTGATAGTATTAAAAAGTCAGATGTTACAGCTTTCCAGGAAATTAAAGTTAAACCTAGTTTTAACTTAAGCACAACAAAGACTTTATTTATTATTAAGAACTTTACTAATATAATAGACTGATTTTTTAAAAATGTTTAAAAAAATTATTCTCACTATTTTCGGTTTTTATCTTTTAACCTTGCTCCAAGCTAGTTTTTTTATCCATTTCTCAAGCTATGTTCCAAATCTTATTCTAATAGCAGTAGTTTTAGTTAATTTTTTTGAAAAACAAAAACATGGTTTTGGAATTTTTTCAGCCCTTGTTGGCGGATTTTTTTTAGATGTTTTCTTTGGTCCATATATTGGCTACTATATTTTGATTTGTTTTTTAACCTCTTTGTTTATAAAGCTAGTTTTAAAAAAGTATGTTGGATAAGCTTAAAAAAAGAAAATACTCCAGGTTTAGAGATATTGAACCCCATGAGATAATGCTTGATAAATTGGCCAAACAAAAAGAAGAAGAATGGGGTGTTTCAATGAAAAGAGTCAAGGTTCCTCTTTTAGACAAGACTTTAAATATGTTTTTAATTGTTTTAGTTTTAATAATGCTTGTTTTAATTGCTAAAACATTCCAGCTTCAGGTTATGAGAGGAGATGATTATGCTGCTTTGGCCCAAAAAAACAATTTTATCATTAAAAGCATTGAAGCAGAGAGAGGGGTAATATATGACAAGAATTTAAAACAATTGGTTTTTAATATTCCCCAGTTTGATTTAATTGTTCAAAAAGACAAGCTTCCTGAATCTGAAGAAGAAAGAAAAGCAGTTTTAACAGAAGTTGCCAGGATTTTAGACAGGAATTATGAGGATTTAAAACAAGAGATTGAAGATAGTAGTGATTCTTCTGTAGAGATTTTTAAAGACTTAGAACGTAAAGCATTGATTATTATAGAGTCAAAGCTTAAAGAATTAAAAGGGTTTGAGATTAAAAAAACCTTAACAAGGGATTATATTGATGGAGATTATTTTTCTCATGTGCTTGGATATATGGGAAAGATCCAAAGCCAGGAGTTAGAGCAGACCCCTTATTATTATTCAATACTGGATTATGTTGGAAGAGATGGATTGGAGAATCTTTATGAAGAGGTGTTAAGAAAAAACCCTGGTAAATTAAAGATTAAGAGAGATGCACTAGGCAATGTTATTTCCCAGGAACTTGGTTCTTTGCCCGAATCAGGAAAAAGCTTAGTTTTATATCTTGATTCTGATTTGCAGAAAAAATTAAAGGATTCTTTAATTTCCCAGCTTCAAGCAATAGGAAGCAGCAAGGCAGCAGCAGTGGCTTTGGACCCAAAAACTGGTGGAGTATTGTCTTTGGTGTCATTGCCTTCTTTTGATAATAATGTTTTTTCAAAATCAGATTCAGAAGGCATTGAAAATATTTTTAATAATCTAGATGAGCCCTTATTTAACCGTGTTATTTCTGGCCGCTATGTCACTGGCTCTACGATCAAGCCTTTAATCGCTTTAGCAGGATTAGAAGAGGGAATTATTAGTCCTGATGAACCCATACATTGCACTGGGATGCTTGAAGTTGAAGACTATTGGGATCCTGAAATTATTTGGCAGTATAAAGATTTAAGGGCTCATGGCTGGACAGATATGAGAAAAGCTTTAGCTGAATCTTGTAATGTTTACTTTTATCGTTTGGGTGGTGGTTATAAATCTCAGCAAGGATTAGGTCCAACAAGGATAAAGCAGTATTTAAGCATGCTTGGCTGGGAAGATAAAACTGGCATTGATTTGCCAGGTGAATTAGCAGGTTTTATTCCTGATAAGGCTTGGAAAAAAAGAGTTTTAGGTGAGGGCTGGTGGGATGGAGATACATATCATTTGTCAATTGGCCAGGGTTATCTTCAAATCACTCCAATAGAAGTTGCAGTGAGCTTTATGCCAATCGTTAATTATGGAACGATTTATAAGCCTCAGATTGTTGAGAAAGTTTTAGATAGTGAAACAGGAGAAATGATTGAAGAAATTGCTCCTGAAATCATTAAACAGGACTTTTTAAGTACTGATAATATTGAGGTTGTAAGACAGGGAATGAGGCAGGCTGTTACTGGTTATAATTCTCCTAATGCTTCAGCAATGATGCTTGGTTCTTTGCCAGTCAAAGTTGCTGCCAAAACAGGAACAGCTGAAACTTCAAAAGAAAATATATACCATAACTGGGCTACTGTTTTTGCTCCTTATGATGATCCTGAAATAATAATAACTATTATGATCGAAGGAGTTGAAGGAATTAGGGCAGCGACCCTGCCTGTTGCTTATGACGTTTTGAATTGGTATTTTACTAAATGAGTAAAAATCACTAAAATTAAGTATTATGAATACAAGAGGTGAAATTAAAAAAACAAGATTAAAAAAGATTAGCAGGATTGAAAGCCATGGGTTATTGCCTTATCCTGGTTCTGTTAAAAGAACTCATAACATAACTGAAGCTTTAAAAGGTTTTAGTTCTTTAGCGCGTTCAAAAAAAGAGATAATTCTAGCAGGGAGAATAAGGCTGTTAAGGGCTCATGGCGGTTCTACTTTTATTCAAATTGATGATGGAACTGATAAAATCCAGGCATATTTTAAAAAAGACAGGTTAGGCGAGAAGCCTTATAAATTCTTTTTAGATAATTTTGATGTTGGTGATTTTATTGAGATAAGAGGAATGTTGTTTAAAACAAAAAAAGGAGAAAAAACAATTGAGGCTAGTGATTATCATATGCTTGCCAAGAGCTTACTGCCTTTGCCTGAAAAATGGCATGGTTTAAAAGATGTTGAAGAGAGATTTAGAAAAAGATATCTTGATTTAATTTTTAACAAAGATATTAAGAAAAAGTTTGAAGCTCGTTCCTTGATTATTAAGTCTTTAAGAGAGTTTTTGGAAAATGAAGGGTTTTTAGGAGTTGAAACTCCGATTCTTCAACCTGTCTATGGCGGTGCAAGAGCTAAGCCTTTTAAGACTCATTTAAATGCGATGGATATGGATTTATACTTACGTATTGCTCCGGAGTTGTATTTAAAAAGATTAATTGTTGGTGGGTTTGAAAAAGTGTATGAAATTGGCAAATGTTTTAGAAATGAAGGAGTTGACAGATATCATAATCCTGATTTTACAATACTTGAATTTTACTGGGCTTATGCTGATTATAAAGACTTGATGAAGTTAACTGAGAAAATGTTTTCTTATGTTCTTAAAAAAGTATTTGGCAAATTAGAAATAACTTATGATGGAAAAAAGATTAATTTTAAAGCTCCTTGGAAACGGGTTGAGTTTTATCAGTTTTTCAAAAAAATAACTGATATTGATTTAGAAGAAATCAATGCAACAGCTTTAGCAAAGAAAGCTAAAGAAATGGGCCTGGATATTGAGAAAGGAGCTCCTAAAGCTGAAATTGCTGATGAAATATTTGCTAAAGTTTGCCGTCCTAAAATCATTGAACCAACATTTGTTATTCATTATCCTAAAGGATTTCAGCCTCTGGCTAAGTCTTTAGAAAAAGATTCTGAGAAATTAGCTAATTTTCAGTTAATTGTTGCAGGAGCAGAGCTTATTAATGCTTTTTCTGAATTAAATGATCCAATTGAACAGCGAAAGAGATTTGAAGAGCAAGAAAAACTGTTTAAACAAGGATTTGAAGAAGCTCAAAGAATAGATAACGATTATTTAGAGGCAATGGAATATGGCATGCCTCCGGCAGCAGGATTTGGTTTAGGAGTTGATAGGTTGGTAGTTTTATTGACTGATTCACATGCTTTAAGGGAAGTGATTTTGTTTCCAATAATGAAACCTAAAAAATAATATGTTAGATATTAAATTTATTCGTCAAAATCCTGATAAAGTAAAAAAAGCTTGTAAAGATAAACAGGTTAAAGTTGATATTGATAAGCTTTTGAAGGTGGATAAAAAAAGAATAAAGCTTTTACAGACTTTAGAGGATATGAGGGCTAAGAAGAACAAGGCTTCAAAAGATATAGTTAAAACAAAAGACAAGAAGGAAAAGGAAAAGATTATACTGGAGATGAGAAAGCTTGACAGGAGCAATGATAAGTTAGATGAAAACTTAAAAAAGCTTGAACAAGAGTTTAATGAATTAATGCTTTTAGTTCCTAATCCTGCTTCTGATGATGTTCCTGTTGGAAAGGATGAATCAGAAAATGTGGTTTTAAAAGAGGTTGGTAAAAAAACTAAGTTTGATTTTAAGTTTAAAGATTATTTAGAAATAGCCGAAGAACTTGATTTAATTGACGTTAAAAGAGCAGCCAAGGTTTCAGGAACTAGATTTGGGTTTTTTAAAAATGAAGTTGTTTTGTTGGAGCTTGCTTTAGTAAACTTCTTATTTGAAGAACTAGGAAAAGAGAACTTTTCTCCTGTTATTCCTCCTGTCTTAATAAGGCCAGAAATGATGAAAGGCATGGGCTATGTTGAAAGAGGGGGTGATGAAATGTATTTTATTGAAAAAGATAATCTTTACTTAATTGGCACTTCAGAACAGATTATTGGTCCAATGCATGCTAATGAGACTTTTAATGAGAAAGAACTGCCTAAAAGATATGCAGGTTTTTCACCATGCTTTAGAAGAGAGGCTGGTTCTTATGGTAAAGATACTAAAGGAATTCTTAGAGTTCATCAATTTGATAAAGTTGAAATGTTTATTTTTTGTCGTCCTGAAGAATCTATCAAAGAGCATGAGTATTTATTGGCTTTGGAAGAAAGATTTATGCAGGCATTAAAACTTCCTTACAGGGTTGTTCAGATGTGCACAGGTGATCTTGGTGATCCAGCAGCTTCTAAGTATGATATTGAAGTATGGATTCCTTCACAGGATTGTTATCGTGAAACACATTCTACTTCAAATTGCACTGATTTTCAGGCAAGGAGATTAAATATCCGTTATAAGGATAAATCAAATAAAATGAACTTTGTTCACATGTTAAATGGAACTGCCTTGGCCATGGGAAGAACCATAATTGCCATTATTGAGAATTATCAGCAAAAAGATGGGAGCATAGAAATTCCTAAAGTTCTTCAAAAATATACTGGATTTAAAAAGATTGAGAAGAAATAAAAATGGAAGAAAAAGTTATTTCAATTAATAATTTGAAAGTTAATTACAAAGCTACAGGATCTGGTCCTGTAATTTTGATTTTACATGGCTGGCCATCTTCTTCTGATTCTTGGGCTAGATCTATGAAAAGTTTATCTATAGCTGGCTATCAGGTGATTTGTCCTGATTTGCCTGGTTTTGGTAAAAGTGATACTCAAGTGCAGCCTTGGAGTGTAGCTAATTATATGGAGTGGGTGTTAAAGTTTGCTGATTCTTTAAAATTAGATGATTTCATTCTTTTAGGCCATTCTTTTGGCGGAAGAGTAGCAGTTAAGTTTTCAGCAAAATATGGTGATCGGCTTAAATGTTTGATCTTATGCGATTCAGCTGGAATCAGACCTAAGTTAGATGCTAAAAGTACAGCAATTTCTAAAGTAGTTCAAATAGGGAACAATGTGTTTTCTCCTGGGTTTTTAGTGGAGGTTAAAAATGTTTTAAGAAATATTTTGTATTTCTTTATTAAGAACAGGGATTATGTTAAAGCTAAAGGCGTTATGAAAGCAACGATGACTAAAGTTGTGGAAGAAGACTTAGGTTTATATCTGCCTAAGATTAAGAATAAAACTTTGCTTATTTGGGGTAAAAAGGATACATTAGTGCCAATAGAATATGCTTATCAGTTTAAAGATAAGATTAGAGATTCTAAACTTGAAATTATTCCAGGAGTTGGACACAGCCCTCATTTTAGAGCTTTTGAAAGATTAACAGAAATTATTATCATGTTTTTAAATGCTTTATGATTGCTTTTTTAAGTTTTTTTTGGTTTTTAAGACAGATAAAAGCTAATTTATTCTGGTTTTATCTTTGGCAGTTAAAAGAATATCA
>JANBVL010000009.1 GCA_024238995.1 Patescibacteria group bacterium | reverse complement strand
CTTTTCATTAACATGAAGTCCTAATTTTTTCAAAGCCTTAATCATTCTACTGTATTTGCAAGAAATATAAAAATCACTCATGAAACTTTTATGGGTTAACACCAACACCTGACTGAGCAAATACAATAGGTTTTCCTAAGAGGTTGGTTGGAATAGATTTTTCCCATTTTTGCAACTCTTTTCTTATTCTCTCAATAGGAAAATAACGAGGCATCAAAGGAATAATACTCTCAGGAATATCAAAATAAGCGTAAACAGCATCGTTCACCATAACAAATAATTCTCCTGCATCTTCCACTTGAGTAAAACATCCCGGAAGATTCAAAATTTTAATTGCGTAGCCCCAATCGTCAGATTTTGTAATTTGAACCTCAAGTTTATCAGGAAGTTGAGCCTGATATTTAATTAATTCTTCAATTTTTTTAACCATCTTTTTAAAAGTTTTTATGCTTTTCTAAAAAGCTAATAGAAATGGATTTCATTTTCATTTTGTTTGTTTTATGAAGCATTGTCAAGGACAAGTCTTTGTCAAGACAACGAAATCAAAGAATTGCTTATTTGACAAGCTCTATATGCCTTGATAAAGTAAGAATGTAAGAAAGTATTACATTAATTACTAGAAATATGGTTACTATAACTAAAATCACAAGCAAAGGACAAATTACTCTTCCAGCTAAATGGAGACGTAATTTTTCTACTAATCAATATATTATTGAAGAAAAAAAAGACAGGTTAGAGATAAAACCACTGATTCTTAAAGAATTGTATAAAAAAAACGAATACACTGTTTTTGATGCTATTCGTGATAATAAAGGAAAGGGAATCAAAGCAAAAGATTTGATCAAAGTTTTAAAAAAGACAGTTTAGCATGGATAAAATAGAAAAGCTGCTTAGAAGAATCAATAAAAAAGACAGAAAAAAACTATTAGGAATTATTACAGATTTGGTTAAGGGCAATACAAAGAGTTTAAATATTCAAAAGATTAGAAATACTGATTTTTATAGATTAAAATCAGGTCATTTCAGAATCATATTCCATTTTTACAATAAAGAGATTGTCATCGATAGTATTAAATTACGAAATAAAGCTACGTATAAAAAACTATAAATACTTATTATAAATTAAAAATCTTTGTTAAATAAAAAAAAGCTCTCTTTTTTTGTACCACAAGCATAGTTTTGACGTCCATTCATCGAACATTTCAACGCGCGCGATTTTTATGTTGTGTGTGCACAAAAGAGAGCTAATAATAGTTGATATAGATGATATAACTGCCAATGAACTAGAATAATGAAGCAGAAAAAAAAGAGGATGGGCCCAAAAAAAGAGACCCGATGGTGGTTACGACTTTATTTCTCTACCTCAGATTTAAAGATTATAATATTAAATAATGCTTGTCAATATTAAATAATATAGCGCTCTAAAGCATAATAGAGTGCAAAGCTAATAACAATCAGAGTGATGATAAGGTCAAAAAAAAGAAAAATACTCCCTTTTTGCATAATTTTAAAAACCGGCAAAAGTTTTAATTACTGAAACAGGAATAGCGCTTACTGCCCCCCAGTAATCTAAAACAGTCAATCCTACAAACTCACCATTAATATTAAACAATGGACTGCCAGCCATGGTTGTTCTTTCTAAAATATTTGTTGAAATTAAATCATTGTCAAAATGAGAAATAATGCCCTCATTAACGCTCCTAATAAATTCATCTATTCCATAAACTGTTCCAACAAGAAACACTCTCTCTCCCATTTCTAATTTATTGAAATCAGCAAAACCAACTGTTGAAACAGTGTCCTGCTCAAGTTTAATCAAGGCTAAATTAAGATTTAAATCCCTTTTTAAAACCTGATAATTTGATGGTCTGCCTTCAACAAAAAAAGTAAAAACTCCTCCTTGAGGCACTAACTCAGCTAAAGTAATCATCAGCCCATCAGAGGTTAACATTAAACCTGATCCTTTAAATATGTTTTCTTTTGTTTGGGTCATCACCCCAACAACTGTTTTTTCAACTTTTTTAGCTGACTCTTTTAAGGCAGTATTTTCTTCAATAGTAATTTCCTGACGTTCAGTCACATAAACAGGTCTTGCAGTGAAGTAAGGGCCAATAACCTGATTAGCGAAGATACCTCCGAAAATACCGAAGATAAACATTATGAAAATGTTTTTAATATCTTTTCTCATATACTTAGACAGAAACAGTTTGTTTTCTTTTTTGCTTAATTTTTATTAAATCTTTTTCAGTTAAAAGGGAAATCTTGTTATCAATAAAATCAATCACAACCCTTTTTTGATTTTTAAATTCACCAGAAATGATTTTTAAAGATAATGGGTCTAAAATCTGCTTTTGAATTACTCTCTTTAAAGGCCTGGCCCCTAAATTAGGGTCAAAACCTTTTTGAGCAACAAAATCCTTTACTGATTCTGTAATCTGAATATCAATATCTTTTTTAGACAATCTTTTAACAACTTTTTCAAATTCTAAATCAACAATTTTTTTAATCTCTGGTTTGTTAAGATAATCAAAGATTATGATTTCATCAACCCTGTTTAAAAATTCTGGCCTAAAACTGTCTTTTAAAGCTGAAAGCACCTTATCTTTTAATAAATCTTTTTGTTTTTGCTTTTCATCACCGCCAATAAATCCAAGTGATGCTTGTTTTGCAATAATATCGCTTCCAACATTTGAAGTCATAATAAGAATTGCATTTTTAAAAGAAGCAACTCTTCCTTTAGCATCAGTAAGCCTTCCATCTTCTAATATCTGAAGTAAAATATTAAAAACTTCTGGATGAGCTTTTTCAATTTCATCAAGCAGTATGACCGCATAAGGCCTTTTTCTAATTTTCTCAGTTAACTGACCTCCTTCATCATGGCCAACATAACCAGGAGGAGAACCAATCATTCTGGAAATAGTGTGTTTTTCCATATACTCTGACATATCCAACCGGATCATTGCATTTTCATCGTTAAACAAGAAACCAGCCAAAGCCTTGGCAGTTTCAGTTTTTCCTACTCCAGTAGGTCCCAAGAACATAAATGAGCCTAATGGCCTGTTTTCTTCAGAAATCCCTGCTCTTGCCCGTCTAATGGCATTTGAGATTGCAACAATAGCTGGTTTTTGACCAATGACACGCCTGGCAATAATATTTTCCATTTTCCCAAGCTTTTTGATCTCTTCTTCAAGCAATCTTGTCAAAGGAATACCAGTCCATTTTGAAACTATTTTAGCAATATCTTCTTCAGCTGCTTCTCCTTTTAAAATAGGGTTATTCTTCTGAATTCTTACCAGTTTCTTTTCAGCAGATTTCAATTCTTTTAACAGTTCTGGAATCTTACCATATTTCAACTCAGCAACTTTCTGAAGATCAGCCTGGGTAATTCCTTTTTCAGCTTCAAAACGAGATTGTTCAATATTGAATTTTAAGTTTTTAATTTGTGAAATTAAGTCTTTTTCTGATTCCCATCTGACTTGTAATGCTTTTTCTTTTTCCCTTAGATCAGATAATTGCCTTGAAATTACCTTAAGCCTGATTTTAGTTCCTTTTTCTTTTTGAATTGCTGTTTGCTCTATTCTTAACTTATTAATCTCTCTTTTAAAATTTTCAAGCTCTACTGGCTCTGATTCAATTTCAAGTCTCAAAGCACTCATTGCCTCATCCATTAAATCAACTGCTTTGTCTGGTAAAAACCTGTCAGAAATATATCTGGCAGCCAGCTGGGCACAAGTAATTAAAGCTGAATCCTTGATTTTTACTCCATGATGAAGCTCATATTTTTCCTTAATTCCTCTTAAAATCAAAACAGTGTCTTCAATTGAAGGTTCTGCAACATAAATTGGCTGAAACCTTCGCTCTAATGCCTGATCTTTTTCAATATATTTTTGATATTCTTTTGAAGTTGTTGCTCCAATAGCGCGAAGCTCTCCACGAGCCAAGGCTGGTTTTAATAAATTTGAAGCATCAATTGCCCCTTCAGCAGCGCCTGCTCCAACCAGAGTATGAACCTCGTCAATAAACAACAAATACCTGGCATCAGCTCTATTGATTTCTCTTAAAAATGCCCTAATCCTATCTTCAAACTCACCTCTATACCTGGTCCCTGCTATTAAAGCTCCTAAGTCCATTGCTATTACTTCTTTTTCTTTTAAACTTTCAGGAACCTGTCCAGCAACAATACGCTGTGCCAAACCCTCAACAACAGCTGTTTTTCCAACGCCGGATTCACCAATTAAAACAGGGTTGTTTTTTGTTCTGCGGGATAAAATCTGCATTAATCTCTTTATTTCATTTTCCCTTCCAATTACTGGGTCAAGTTTTCCTTTTCTAGCTAAAGATGTTAAATTCCTGGCATATTTTTCAATAACCTGATATTTTGTTTCAGGCTTTGGATCAGTAATCCTGTGGTCTCCTCTTATCTTTAACAATTCAGTTACAAATGTCTGGTAATTTAACTTGCCGAATTTCAAAGAATCAGCTTCAGTTTTAGATTTTAAAAATGTCGATTTATCTAAAATCTCTTTTGCTTTTGTATCAGCATCTAAAAGGCCTAAAAATAAATGCTCAATAGAAATAAACTCATCATCCATTTTGCCAGCTTCTTTTTTGGCTTTTTCAAGTACTTTTGCCATATCTTGAGTAAGATAAAGCTGGCCCAGGGTTTGGGGTGTTAAAATTGTAGGAATTTTACTTAAAGATGATTGGATTTTTTTCTTTAAAGCTTCAATATCAATTCCTAGTTTTTCTAAAATATTTACAATAATGCTCTCGTTCTGTTCAAGCAAAGAATAAAGCAAATGCAAAGCATCAATCTGCTGTTGTTCTTTTTTCTTTGCTAATTCCTGAGCATTCATTATTACTTCCTGACTTTTGTGAGTAAATTGACCTCCTATCATATGAAATTATTATAAAGTAAAATTGTAAAAAATCAAGATTTTATTCACTTCTTTCTCCCAATACAACACTTATTTCTTTTTCCTGACCATTGCTTAAAATCTTTAAAATTACTTCATCGTCAGGATTATACTTTATTATTATATTTGCCAAAGTATTTTCAACATTAATTTTTTCCCCGTTGAACTCTAAAACGATATCATTTTCTTTTATGCCAATATTATCTGCAGCTGAACCTGGAAAAACCGCTGCTTCTCCCTGGCTTCCTTTAGCAACCCAAGCACCATAGTCAACCTCCAAATCATTTTCTCTTTGAATATCTTTGTTAATAATTACATACCTTACTCCTAAAAATGGATAAACGATCCTGCCGATTGTTTTAACTTGTTCAATATCTTTTTTCACCTTGTTAACAGGAATAGCAAAACCAATGCTTTGGCCTTCAAGATCAATAGCAGTATTTATCCCTATAACCTGACCTCTAGTATTTAAGAGAGGACCTCCAGAATTACCTTTATTAATAGCAGTATCAGTCTGAATTACATCTTCTAATATTTCGTAAAAATCTCCTCCTGAGGCTGAAATTGTTCTGCCCAGCCCCGATATAACTCCAACTGAAACTGCATTCTGATACCTTCCTAGAACATAACCAATAGCAATAGCAGTTTGACCAATCTGGATCTGATCTGAATCACCAAGCTCTACTTTAGGAAAAAGCTCAAAACTTACTTCTCCATTATCTGTAATTGTTTTAATTTGAGAAATCTTAAGAATTGCCAAATCTTGCAAGGGATCTTTTGCTAAAATATCAGCCTGAAGCTGTCTGCCATCTGAAAGAATAACTGTGTAATCTGCTTCATCATCTAAAACAACATGCTTGTTTGTTAGAATCATTCCATCTTCTGAAACAATAAAACCTGTTCCTCCACCTATTTCTTTTTTCTCAGTTCCTTTCTGCCTGTATTGAGGAACTTTAAAATCAAAAAATGGGTCAAAGAAAAACTCATCAAATGGAGATACATAGTATTTTTCATAAACTGGTAGGTCTTTGGTAATAACAATACTTACCACCGAAGGTGAAACCTTATTGACAACATTTACAACCGCTTGCTCTTGAAAAGTGAAAAGAGGTGATTCTTCTTCATTTGTTTTAGGGGCCTGAATTTCAATATTAATGCCTGAGAAAAACTCTTTGATTTCCAAATAAAAATAACTGCCAGAAATTGCTCCAGCTAAAAAACCGAAAAAAGAGGAAACAACAATAACTATGACTAAAAACCAAGCGGTATTTGTTTTAAAGTCTTTAGTTTTTGCTGACTCTAAAAGTTTCATTCTGCCTGATTTTAATTTAGGCAAGCTAATTGAGGGAAATTTAATTTTTGGTAATTTATATTTTGGAAGTTTATACATGTCAGAAATATTATACAATAAATCAGCTTTACTTTTCAATGAATAGCCAAACTTGTAATTAAAAATATTTGATTTTATTGGGCCTAAAAAAAACATCCAAATAGCTGCCAAACCATATCTTAAATAAGTTACAATCCTTCCATCTTTTTCAAATCTTCGAGCTGATACTAGAACTGGTTTCAAATTAATAAAACCAAATTGGGCTTGTTTCTTTATACGTCTTACATACTCATGATCTTCAGCAAACTTTATTGTTTCATCAAATCCACCAACAAGTTCATGAATCTCTTTTTTAACTAAAATAACATTTGTAGCATGAGCTAAAAATCTCTGGCTTAACCATGCCCATAAATTGTAAAAAGCATAGAAAATCCTGTCTATAATGTTTCCTTTCGGATAAATTTGAAAACTAGCTATGTCCAAATTTCTTCTTTGAAATTTTTCAACAAGGTTTTTTAAAAAATTCTCAGGCAGAAAAACAGCATCAGCATCAATAAATAACAACAAATCCCCTAAAGCAATTTTAGCACCTTCATTCCTTCCTTTTGCAGGCAAACCGCCTTGAGTAGTTTTACAACCAAAAGCTTTAGCAACTCTTAATGTGTCATCTTCTGAATCAGCATCAGCAACAATTATTTCATAGTCGTCAAAATCCTGCCTTTTTATTTCTGCAAGAAGCAAAGGAAGATAATCTTCTTCGTTTAAAGCTGGAATAATGATACTTAACATAATTCTTTAAAATAGTTTTCTTGCTTGCTCCCATATCTCAACCCTTTGATGCTTTTCTTTCAGCCAAAACCACCACTCACCTCCCCATAAATAAAATTTGCTAAAGCCAGTATTTTTAGCAAATTCAATGTTCTGGTTAAATCTTTCAAGGCTCATTGTTTTACTTTGTTCTTCCAAAGAACATCTGGAAGTCGGAACAGGGCACCATGGTTCTGCCTGAAGTTCAACAGAAATCACATCTTTATTAAAAAGCTTTTTAATAATTTGGGCTTTTCTAGAATAAAAAACAGGTGGCAATGGATAACTGATATACATATCAGCCTCTGTCAACCAGGCCTTCCTATACATTGTTGTTCCAACAATATCTCCCAGCTTAGCTGCTTCTATCCAAAAAGACCACTCACCACTATCTGAGACTATTATTGGCCTTGTGCTGTCAAGCGATCTTACAAATTCTACTTCTTTTTTTAAGAAACTTTTATCAATCCAGGGGCAGTTACCGAAATTGAAAAGGGGCTCATTTTCAACCATCCAGGTGGTGATAACAGAATTATTTTTATACCTTAAAACAATTCTTTCAATTAAATTCAAAATTCTTTGCTGCTGCTCTTGTTTATTTAAATCTTTTGCCCAATTAGGGATGTGGCACTCTGGCCAGGAACCTGTTTTCATTCCAATAACCAGAATAACTTTTGCATTTTTAATTTTCGCCTGTTCAAGCTGCCAATCCAAATCATCAAAATTGAACTCATCTCTTGATGCTTCAATAAAATCCCAAAAAGTAATTAACTTAACATCTTTAATGTTTAAATCATAAAGAAGCCCTGTATAAGCCTCTTTCCAGTCCAAATCAAGGTTCAGGGCTTGTTTCTGGGAAAAATTAACTCCAAAAACAATGTTCTCTGCTCTTTTTGATGAACCAATAAAAAGATAACTGATAAAAAGCAAAATAATAATCAATAAAAAAAATATTGGTTTTTTAAATGTCATTTTGAATAAAATTCAGAAGGCTGAGAGATTATTTTTTCAATATTAAACACTCCTCTTTTTTCAGCCTCAATAAACCCCTGCATTGCTGCTTCAGCAAACCATCCGCTCTCTAATAAATCAAAAAGCCACTCATCAGCATGCTCAACAGTGTTTTGTAAAATACCAGAGCCAAGCTCTAAAAGCCAATTACGATTATATTCTTCCTGAGAGCCAATAATAGGAGCAATAATAATTGGCAGACCTAATCCAGTATAAAATGAAAGTTCACTTGGTTTTGTCCATAAAATATCTGTTTTTCTTAAAGCCAAATTAAAATCTTTGAAATAGCCGTGCATTTTATTATTAAAAATTATTTCAACTCCTGTTTTTAAATCTAATCTTTCAATGCAATTTAAGAAATAATCTTTTATTTTTTCTCTTATTCCAGCAACTAAAATAACTTTAACTTGTTTTTGTTTAATTTTCTCTTTTAAGCTTTTCATTATTGTATAACCAATTTCTTTTTGAGCGCCTGCTCCTCCAACAGCAAACATTATTGTTAAAATGTGATCTTGCTCTTCTGGCAAACTGCCTAAATGATTCTCAATTAAAGACTGATATTTGGAGAAATAACGTTGTTTTGGATCAAGATTCAAAAGCCTGTAAGATAAATCTTTTTTCAAAATCTCTAAGTCTTCGCTTCCAATATTTTCCAAAGGCAATGGATAGCCAGTTAAAAAAATGTTTTCTTGTCTCACTCCATAAAGCTTTAATCTTTCCACAATCCTTTCATTTGGCGCAAAATATTTAATTCTGCTTTTTTTAGGGTTTAAGGGAGCCCAAGGCCTTGCAATATCAGCATCGCAAACAACACAATATATATTACTTGGATAATCAAAAAACTCTGCCATAAAAGCAGGTGTAAAAAATGTTGAAACAATTGGACTGGGGCTTCTTTTTAATCTTTCGATTAAATCTTTTCCCCAGCCATTTTTAAATAATCCATAAATTCTTTTTAAGGAAAAATTAGGTTCTGACAAATCTCTTTTAGGGTAAAAAGAAAGGATTCTTTGAAACCTGTCAAAAACAGAAAAAACAAATTCGCCAATTAAAGGAACTCTTTTGAACCTTGAGATAGATTCATAAAACTTTTTTGAAGTTTGCCAGATTCTTATGTCTTTTTTGGGAATCCCATCGTAACTGTTTGCATGAATGATTTTATCTCCAAGAGCCAAATGCTTTAAAGGATAAGCAGTTCTTTGGTGTCCATAACCCATATCAACACTAACAATCCAAGCTTTTTGTTTGTCAGAGTAGTTCATAATAATTAATCTTATCAAAAATTAAACTTTTCGGTAAGTTTTTCTTGTAGTTTCCAAACTAAAAAACCTAAAACCAGATAACTAATCAAAATTAAAACCCAAGAAACATTTTCAAAAACCAGGTTTAGATAAGAAGTCTGAAAAGAAAAATCAATCACTTTCAAAATATATGTAAGTACTAAATAAACTGGGAAAGAAAAAATTAAAGCTAAGGAATTTGAAAATATTGCCAGTACTGAAACTAAAAAACCGAAAATAGTAATTATTGGAAGCAATGGAACAATTAAAACATTTGCAATGGGGCCTATTAAAGGAATATATCCAAAATTATATATTAAAACAGGAAAGGTGAAAGCTTGAGCGCTTAAAGTTGCAGCTAAGCTATAGCGAAGTTCCAGACTCTGAGGAACTTTCTTCAGCATATTCATAAAAAATGGTTGGAGATAAATCAACCCCACTACTGCTAAAAAAGAAAGTTGAAATCCAATATCAGTTAAAAGAAAAGGATTAAAAAACAACATTAAACTTGCTGAAAATATTATTGCCCTTGTCGCGTCTGATGCTCTTCCAAAATGCTGAGCTGTTAAAAATATTATTGCCATAACAGCAGCTCTTATCCCTGAAGCTGGAGCACCAATCATTAGAATATAAAAAATAATCAAGACAATTGATAAATAAAATGCTTGATGTCTCCAAAGGCCTAAAAACAAAAGAAAGTTTAAAACCAAGACGCTTAAAATAGTAGTATTCATACCTGAAACTGCTGTAATGTGACGAGTGCCAGTTAAATTAAATTTATTAATCCATTCTTTCGAAAAACCATCTTCATCACCAAATAATAATCCCTCTAAAAGCGCTGATTGAGGCAAAGAGACTATTTTATTTAAACTTTGTTTCAAATTATTTTTAATTAAAAAAAGAACTCTCATCATTAGATTGCCAGAATCTTTTTCTAATAATTCTATTTTTGGAAAAAACATTAAGCCATTAATGTTATTTCTCGCCAAATATTCTTTGTAATTAAAACTATCAAAAACCGGGGGCTCTTCTAGTGTTCCGGTGATTCTTATCTTATCTCCATATTCATATTCTGGATATTTAAAAGATGTTATTAAAATTTTTTCTTCAAAGTCAGTTAATTTAACTTCTAATTTAGAGCTTTTTTCTTTTTGAACCGGTTGGTTATTAATAATTCCAATTAACGAAATTTCTTGATTAATATAATTCTTAAGTTCATTATTTTCAATTTTCATTTGAAATAATTGAAAGCGCCACATCCCTAACACTAAAAATAATAAACAAAAGCCAAACACCACTACTTTCTTATAATCCCAAAACACTGAAATTAAAATCAAGCTAAAAATTAAAAATCCCAGTATAAATAGCTGGGAGATTTGAAAAGTTAAAGTTAAAGAAATGCCAATAATAAAAAATATTGAAAAGTATAGGAAAATTTTAGAGTTTGTCATAGTAAATTGACAAAACTGTTTTGATGTTTACCTCACCTGACAAACATCAAAAAAAGGAGAAACAGCTTGTTGAATTTCTAAAAGATATTCTCTTGAATAAGGCCTTAATTTTTCAAACCCAGGATCAATTGTCTTTTCCCCTTTAAAATTCTGCAAATAATATTTTTTTGCTGGCTTTATCCAGTCAACAATACCCAAAATGTCTTTTTTCCCATGAAGGCTTGGAACAATTGTTGTTCTGAATTCATAATCAATATTAGATTTTTTTAAAATATCAATGCTCTTTTCAATGTTTTTTACGATGTTGCTTTTCAAAATTCCTGAAGCATTAATGATCTGAATATATTTTTGTTTTGGAGCTTTAATGTCCATCGCAATATAATCAATAAGTTTTTTATTAATTAAGGTTTTGAGCATTTTAGGATTTGAACCATTGGTATCAAGTTTAACTAAAAACCCTAATTTTTTAATCTTTTTAATAAAAGACGGTAAATTGCTATTTATGGTTGGTTCGCCTCCGCACACTACTATTCCCTCTAATAATTCCTTTCTTGATTTTAAAAAAGAAAAAAAGTCTTTTTTTGAAATTTCTGGCTGAATTTTAATTTTTTCAGGCAAAACAAGTTCTGATGAATAACAAAAACCACAGCGGAAATTGCACCCAATAAGAAAAACCGTAGCTGCTAAATGGCCAGGGTAATCAATTAAAGTTAGTTTTTGAAGGCCGCCGATTCTCATTAATTCAACTAGTAGTTAATGATTTCTTTTTGACTTTAAACTCTTTTCTATCTTTCCATTCCATCTTTTTACCGTCGTTCCATTGTGACACAGGCCTAATGTAACCGACTATCCTAGAGTAAACTTCACAGGGCTGTTCAATAGTGCATTTTGGACACTGTAAATACTCTCCTGACAAATAACCATGAGCAGGACAGATTGAAAAAGTAGGAGTTAAAGTAATATAGGGAAGATGAAATTTTTCAAATACTTTTCTAACTAAAGATTTAACATTTGAAACCTCTGATATGTTTTCACCCAAAAACAAATGCAAAACCGTACCGCCAGTATACTTGCATTGAATATCATCTTGAAGCTTCAAAGCATCAAAGGCATCAGTAGTATAGTTAACTGGTAGTTGGCTTGAATTAGTATAGTAAGGAGTTTTTTTGGTTCCAGCAGCAATAATATCAGGATATTGTTTTTTATCTTTTAAAGCCAAACGAAACGCAGTAGATTCTGCTGGTGTTGCCTCTAAATTATAAATATTGCCAGTATCTTTTTGATACTTAATCAGCTTTGTTCTAATAAAATCCATTATTTCCAATGCAAATCTTCTTCCTGATTTTGAAGCAATGTCTTTTCCAATAAAATTCAAAAGCGCCTCATTCATACCAACTAAACCTATTGTTGAAAAGTGGTTGGAATAATAAACGCCTCTCATTTTTTTAATTCCTTCAAGATAATATCTTGAATAAGGATAAAGTCCTTTGTCAATATAATTTTCTAAAATCTTTCTTTTAATTTCCAAGCTCTCCTGGGCTAAACTTAAAAGTCTTTCTAATTTTTTGAAAAAGTCTTTTTTTGTTTTTGACAAATAGCCAATCCTCGGAAGATTAATTGTTACTACGCCAATGCTCCCAGTCAAAGCCCCTGCGCCGAACAATCCCCCTCCGCCACGGTTATGAAGGTCTTTTAAATCCAAACGAAGCCTGCAACACATGCTTCTAACATCTTCGGGCTTCATTTCAGAATTAATATAATTAGCAAAATAATTAGTTCCATATTTTCCTGAAGCTTCAAAAATTAAATCATAAGCAGGATCATCCCAGGAAAAATCTTTTGTAATATTTATTGTTGGAATTGGAAAATGAAATGGTTTTCCAGTTTTATCTCCCTCAAGTATCAACTCATAAAATGCTTTGTTAAAAACCTTCATCTCCTCTTCAAATTCAGCATAAGTTTCTTTCTGCGGCTTGCCTCCGATTACCACTGGCTGTTTGGCAAAAGAAGGCGATGGCTTTAAATCCAGAGTAATATTTGAAAAAGGGCACTGAAAGCCAACCCTGGTTGGAACAGCCATGTTGTAAAGAAATTCCTGCAAAGACTGCTTAACCTGTTTATAGCTTAAATTATCGTAACGGATAAAAGGAGCGAGCAATGTATCAAAATTAGAAAGAGCAACCGCTCCCGCCACTTCTCCCTGAAGAGTGTATAAAAAGTTTACTATTTGGCCCAAAGCAGCCCTAAAATGTTTTGCTGGTTTTGATTCTACCTTACCCGCTACTCCGCCAAAACCCTTTATCAAAAGGTCATATAAATCCCATCCAGAGCAATAAGTGCCCAATGTGTCTAAATTGTGCACATGAAAATCCCCAGACATATGTGCATCTCTTATTTCCTGGGGATAAACTTTGTTTAACCAGTATCTTTTAATTATGTAAGAAACGCCATAACGATTTAATCCTTGCAGAGAAAAAGCCATGTTTGCATTTTCCTGCACTTCCCAGTCAAGTCTTCCTAAATAATTATCAATCCTGTCCACTGCTTCTTCGCTAACTTTTATTGCTTCTCTTACTCTTCTGCGCTGTTCACGATAAAGAATATATGCCTTGGCAGTGTCAACCAGCCCTTCCAACATTAAAACCTCTTCAACAATATCTTGAATTTGTTCAACATAAGGAATTTCGTCTTTTTTAAAACGCCTGTTCAAAATTTTAATTACCTGATTTGTAACTTTTTTTGATTTCACGCCATCGCCCTGACCAGTAGCAGTAATTGCTTTAAAGACTGCTTTAGAAATTTTCTGACTATCAAAATCAACAATTGTTTCATCTCTTTTTTGAACCTTAGTGATTTTAATTTTGGCAATAATCCTAGTCATAATAATTACATTTTACTTTAACAAAAAAAGCCGGTCAAATCTGGCTAATTTCGTTAAAAATTAACGTTATCCACAGGGCTTAAAATCCTGTTACAATCACTGTTACTTTGATTTCTCCCTTTTTCAGCTGCTCATCATGAACAGCCCCAAAAATCACATCTGCTTTTGGATTGATTTCTTTTGTAATAATTTTCCCAATTTCTTCAATTTCAAACAATGATATGTCTTCTCCGCCAGAAACATTAAATAAAACCCCCTTTGCTCCTCTAGGAGTAATATCTAAAAGAGGGGAATTTAAAGCCAAAGCTGTTGCTTCTAATGCTCTTTTTTCACCACGCGACCTTCCCGTGCCAAAAAGAACGTTTCCAGAATTTTTCAGAATTGATTTAACATCAGCAAAATCAATATTAACTATTCCTGGAAGCATAATTAAATCAGAAATTCCTTTTACTGCTTCTCTTAAAATATCGTCGCAAAGCCAAAAAGCATTTAAAAGTGAAGTGGTTGGCTCTAAATAATGAAGCAATTTATCATTTTTAATCACTAAAAGCGCATCAACTTTTTGTTTTAATATTTTTTTACTGGCTTCTGCAATTTTTCTTCTATAAGCTCCTTCAAAAAAAAATGGCAAAGTTACTATTGCAACAATTAAAGCTCCTGTTTTTTTTGCAATTTGAGCAACAACAGGGCTTGCGCCGCTGCCTGTTCCCCCTCCTAACCCTCCAGTAATAAAAATCAAATCAGCCCCTCTTAATGACTCATGAATTTTATCTTCGCTCTCTTTAGCTGCTAATTCGCCGATCATTGGCTTCATTCCTGTTCCCAGTCCTTTAGTAATTTTTTCTCCAATTCTTAATTTAACATCAGCTTTGATCTTTTTTAAATCTTGATAATCAGTATTTAAGGCAATTAACTCAACACCTTTGATTCTTGCTTTTTTCATTCTTGATATAGCATTGCCTCCTGAGCCACCAACTCCAATTACCTTAATATTTGCTGATAAAATTTTTTTCATGGAATAAAAATTCTAAATATTTTTCTTAATTTTAACCAAATTTTTTTGAAAAAACCAAGCTTCTGTTCTTCTTCTATGTCAAACCCTAAAAGAGCTAAACCGCATGCGGTTGCCCAACTTAAATCTTTTTCAAAACCAATTATTCCTTTTGGTCTCCCTAAAGAACAAGGAAGGCTAAACTTTTTCTTTGCCAACTTAATCATATTGGGCAATTTTGCTCCGCCCCCAGCCAGAACTATTCCTGCAGGCAGCATTTTTTCTTTTGAGATTTTCTTAAGCTCTTCATTAACTTGTTCAAAAATCTCTGAAACCCTGACTGTAATAATATTTGTTAAAAAGCGCTGAGAAAAAATTAAAGGATCTTCGTCTAAAATATTTATTTTTCTTTTAATATCTTTTCCTTTAAAAACGCAGGATCCATGTTGAATTTTAATTCTTTCAGCAATATCAATATCAGTTTTTAACCCTATGGCAATATCTGTAGTAATATTTCCAGAGCCCATAGGAAGAACTGCCAAATGCACTAAATTACCTTCTTCAAAAATAACTAAACTTGTAATACCAGCTCCAATATCAACTAAGGCAACACCAAGTTCTTTTTGCCTGTCAGTTAAACATGCTCTAGCTGCTGCCAATGAAGACGACGTCATGTCTAAAGCTTCTAAATCAGAACTTAATATTGCTTGTCTGGTGTTTTTAAGATAAGGAGAAAAACCGCCCAAAGCTAAAATCTCTGTTTCTAACCTTACTCCTTCAAGACCAAGAGGATCTTTTATACCTCTTTGTCCATCAACAATAAATTCTTTTGGTAAAATCTCAAAAATCTCATTGTTTGAAGGAAGGCTTATTGTTGCCTGAGCAGCTTGTAAAACGCGGTTAATATCTTCTTCAGATATTTTTCTATCAGCTCTTGAAACAGAAACTAGGCCTCGGGAATAAGTAGAAAAAATATGACTTCCGCCTAAACTAATATAGGCTGAATTGATTTGCTGGTTTAAATCTTGAGAAGCTTTTGATAATAAGCTTTTTAAAACATTTGAAATCTTATCAATATTAATAACTGTTCCTCTTCTTATGCCGTCTGACTTTTGTTCAGATTTTAAAACAATCTCTATATTATTTTCTTTTTTATTTTTTTTAACAACTAAAATCTTTACACTTGATGACCCTATATCCAAACTAGTTATTATTTTTTCCCTTGGCATTTTAATTATTTTAAAAAATATTTGACAAATAATAATTTTCTCTTTCTCTCATTAATTTTGCCTTGCTCTCTGAAATCTCATGGTCATATCCCAAGATATGAAGTATTCCGTGAATCAGCACCCTGGTCAATTCTTTTTTAAAAGACACATTTAATCTTTTAGCATTTTTTTTAACATTACCAATACAGATTACTACTTCACCCAAAACGTTTAATTTCTTAAGTTCTTTTGACTTCCCTAAAAAATCTAAATCCTCAGCAAAGGATAAAACATCTGTTGAACGATTCTTACCCCTATACTTCTTATTAAGTTTTCTCATTCTTGCACTCCCTATTAAAGCTATTGAAAGAGAAGAATTTTCTTTTTTTTCCTTTTTTAAAACTTTTTGACTAATCTTTTTTAAAAAAACTTTATTTATCTTTGAAGTGGTCAAATTATTAATTTCAACCATAAACTTTAAGAAAGCAGCTTTCTAATAATTTTTGAAACTAAACTTCCATCTGCTTTTCCTTTTACCTGAATCATTATTTCAGACATTACCTTGCCCATGTCCTTAATATCTTTTGCCTCTATCTTTTCAATAACTTGTTTTGCTATTTTCTCAACCTCTTGTTCTGATAATTGTTCTGGTATGTATTTTTTTAAAATTTCTAATTCTTTTTGTTCTTTTCCTACTAAATCTTGTCTTTCCCCCTTTTCAAATCCAGCAATTGATTCTTTTGATTTCTTCATTTTTGAAAAAACAATATCCTCAATATCTTCGTCCTCTAAACTGCTTTTTTTATCTAATTCTTTTTCATCTAGATTGGGCTTTTCCTTGCTTATGTTATATCTTTTTTCTTTTTCTTTATTGAAAATATCAGCCTTTAACATTCTTAAAACAGAAACTTCAAGTTCTTTTTTCTGTTTTAAAGCGCTTTTAAAGTCATTCTCAATTTTACTCTTGAGTATATCCATAAAACAAAATAATAAAGATATAATTTATCTTCTTCTAAAGCTCTTTTTTAGAGTACCCATCTTTTTCATTTTCTCGTACTCTTTTCTTTTTTCTTCCCTTCTTAAAGCTGCCCTGTTTGTTAACTGACGGGATTTTTTCCTTTGTTTATACTTTTTTTTTCTCGCCCGCATTAAAAGCCCGCTTTGTTTTACCCTTTTACTAAAGCGTCTTATTAAACCTTGCGATGATTCTCTTTCTTTTTTTGTTATTTCCAAAGCCATTTTAATAGTTTTTATCTAGTATTATGGTATTTTTTGGGTCTGCATTTTTTCTTCTGTCTCCCATCCTCCTAAAATATGAAGGTGAAGATGATCTATAACCTGACCGCCTCCTTTGCCAACATTAAATGCTAATTTATACCCATTGTCTTTTATCCTCAGTTTTTCTGCAATTTTTTGTGCAGTTAAAACTAAACCTCCAATTAATTCTTTATCAGTTTCTCTTAAATGATTGACTGATTCAATATGCTTTTGAGGAATAACCAAAACATGAACAGGGGCTCTTGGATTAATATCTTTAAAAGCAACAAATTCCTTGTCTTTATAAATCACTTCTGAATTCATTTCTTTATTTACAATTTTACAAAATATGCAATGATCCATGGCTAAAAGATTATTTTTTTAATCTTTTCTTAATTTCTTCTACTACTTTGTCTAATTTCACTTCAGTTTGTTTTCCTGTTTTCATTTCCCTAATAATGATTGAATTTGCTAAAGCCTCTTGCTGGCCTAAAATCAAGCTATAATCAACACCAACTTTATCTGCAATTTTAAGCTGTGCCCTTAAAGAATCTCTGCCTAAAGAAAAATAAAGCGATGTTTTTGCTTTTCTGAAGTCTTCTACTAATTTTAAAGTTTTCCTTTTTGCCAAATTGCCAAGTTGAGCTAAAAACACTTTTGGAGCTTTTTTCTTGGGAATTTTTATTCCCTGATCTTTCATTAAAAGCATTATTCTATCAATTCCTCCTGCAATTCCCACGGCTGGAGTTGGTTTTCCGCCCAAAAGTTTTACTAAACCATCATACCTTCCTCCAGCAGCTAATGCAATAGTGGTTATTTCTGAAGATTCTTGCTTTTTTTCTTGAACAAAAAACTCAAAAACTGTACGAGTATAATAGTCTAGTCCCCTAACCAAGTGAGGATTTAGATTATATGGCAATTCAAGTTCATCTAAAAATTCTAAAAATTCTTTAAAATGTTTACGGCAGTCAACACAAAGATGATTAATTGTCTGTGGAACTTCTGAAATTGTTTTTTTACATTTTTCCTGTTTGCAGTCTAAAATCCTTAAGGGATTCTCTTTTATTCTTTTTTCACAATTTGGACAAAGAGTATTAACTCTTGCTCTTAAATAACTAACTAAAAGCTTTTTATAATATGGCCTGCAACAACTAGCTCCAATGCTGTTTACCTCAACAACTACATTTTTAATCTTTAATTCTTCAAACATGCTAAAAGTCATTTGAACAATCTGAGCATCAATAGCAGGACTTTCTTCTCCTATTGATTCCAGACCAAACTGCCAAAACTGACGAAATCTTCCAGCTTGAGGTTTTTCATAACGAAAAAGAGGGCCAGAATACCAAAGATTTACTGGTCTGGGCAAATTCTTCATGCCATGTTCTATATATGCCCTGACAACTGGCGCAGTGCCTTCAGGTCTTAAAGCCAGATAATCTCTTCCTTTTGTTCTTAAAGTAAACATTTCTTTTTTAATGATATCAGTGGAAAGGCCTATTCCTTTTGAAAAGAGCTCTTGCTGTTCTAGTATGGGAGTGTCTATTTTTTCAAAATTATAAAAACCTGCAATGCTTTCAACAATTTCATTAATTCTTTTACGATATCTGTGATCCTCTCTTAAAATATCGTGCATTCCTGTTGGTGATTGAAATTTTAATTTCATAAATCAAAAATTAGTAAGCTGGGGATTCTATTTTTGCCAAAGCTGTAAATGGCCAGGCCCTTAAATAAACTTTACCAACAATAAATCCTTCTGAAAGTGAACCCCATCGTCTTGAATCAGAAGAAAAAGTTCTGTTATCTCCTAAAACAAAATACTCTGTTTCAGACAAAGAAACCTTAGTAATGCCTCCTGTATATGCATCTTTTAAATATTCGGACTCGTCTAAAACCCAACTGCCTGTATTGTCGGCAATTGTTATTTGTCCATTTTTAATAAGTATTTCTTCTCCTGGCAAGCCAATAATTCTTTTAATATATCTTTGAGTAGGACTTTTAGGGTATTTAAATACAATAACCTCTCCTCTTTGAGGATCCCTAAATCTATAAGTAATTTCATCAACAATTAAGTAATCTCCATTAAAGAAATTTGGCTCCATTGATATTCCTTGAACAAAAAAGGGCTGAAATAAAAAATAGCGAACAGGAAGCACTATTGCAATTGCCAAGATTATTATTTTAATTGTTTCAAGTAAAAAAGCGAAAAAATCCTTCATAATAGGCTTATTTTACCAGTTTTTTCTGATTTTGCAACCTCCTTAAACAAATCATAGCCTTGAGTATATTTTAAATTTAAGAAATAATATTTATATGAACATAAAACTTATTATTGGGTTAGGTAATCCAGGAAAAAAATATGAATCTACCAGACATAATCTTGGCAGATCAATAATTCAAGCTTGGCGAAAACAAGCCGGTTTTTCTGATTTCAAAGAAAAGAAAAAAATGCAAGCTTTGGTTTCTGAAGATAAGTTCCAAAAAGAAAAAGTTGTTTTAGCTTTGCCTGAAACTTTTATGAACTCATCTGGACAGTCTATAAAACTGATAGTTAAAAACTACAAAATAAAACCAGACAGTGTTGTTGTCGTTCATGATGATTTTGATCTTGATTTGGGAAAGATAAAAATATCAAAAGACAGAGGATCTGGAGGACACAAAGGAATTCAGTCAATAATTAATCAATTAAAAACAAAAAGTTTTGTTCGTTTTAGAATTGGAATAAAACCAAAAAGGAAATCAAAAGATTTGGATAAGTTTGTTTTAAAAAAATTCAGCAGAACTGAACAATTAATAATTAAAAAAATAATTAAAAAAACCTTAGAAGCAATTTCTTTTTATATGGAAAATGACTTGGAAAAAGCAATGAATGAATTTAATAAAGAATGAACAAAATCAAAACTATTATGAGCTTAAAGCCCAAAAGCTTGACTTAAAATAGGAAATACCTCTTAATACAAAGGAAGAAATTCTAATTATTCAAACATGAAATTAGTAATAGTAGAAAGTCCTACGAAATCTAAAACTCTCAAAAAGTTTTTAGGAAAAGATTATAGTATCTCAGCAACAATGGGACATATTCGTGATTTGCCTCAGAAAAAACTCGGTATTGATATTGAACATAATTTTGAACCTGAATACAAAGCAATTGAAAAAAGAAAAGACACAATAAAAGAATTAAAAAAAGAAATTAAAAAAGCAGAGGAAATATATTTAGCAATGGATCCTGACAGAGAAGGAGAAGCAATCGCCTGGCACTTGAAAGAGCTTTTAGGATTAAAAGACGCCAAACGCATTGTGTTTCATGAAATTACAAAATCAGCTGTTGAAAATGCTGCTAAAAATCCAAGGAGTATTGATATGCAATTAGTTAATGCTCAACAGGCAAGAAGAATTTTAGATAGATTAGTTGGTTACAAACTATCTCCTCTCTTATGGAAAAAAATAGCAAGAAAATTATCTGCCGGAAGAGTCCAGTCAGTTGCTGTTAGATTAGTTGCTGAAAGAGAAAAAGAAATTGAACAATTCAAGCCGCAGGAATACTGGAGCATTGAAGCTCTGTTTGAAAAAGAAAAAAAAGAATTCAAAGGGCTGCTTATTAAAAAAGACGGAAAAGTAATTAAAAAATTAGAAATTGAAAACAAAAAACAAGCGCATCAAATCTTAAAAGATTTAAAAAAAGCTGAATACGAAATCATTGATATTGAAAAAAAGGAAAAATTAAGAAACCCTTTTGCTCCTTTTAAAACTTCTACACTTCAGCAGACTTCTTACAGCAGATTCCGTTATCCAGCAAAAAAAACAATGTATTTAGCCCAAAAATTATATGAAAAAGGTTTTATTACATATCATAGAACTGATTCTTTAAGTCTATCTGCTCAATCTCTTGGTCAGGCTAAAAAATTTATCATTGATAATTACGGCAGCAATTATTGGCCAGGATTTTCAAGAAAATTTAAAGCAAAGGGGAAAGCGCAAGAAGCTCATGAAGCAATAAGGCCAACTTATCCAGATAAAACTCCAGAAAGTCTGCAGAAAAAATTAGACAGCAGCACTTTTAAATTATATCAATTGATATGGCAAAGATTTATGGCAAGCCAAATGAAGCCAGCTATTTTCAGTGCTATAAAAATCGACATTGAAGCTAAAAACTATATTTTCAGATCTAATGGCCAGACTTTAAAATTTGATGGGTTTTTAAAAATATATCCAGTCAAGTTTGAAGAAAATGAACTTCCTTCTTTAGAAATTAGTGAAATTTTAAAACTTATTAAAATCATTCACAGCCAACACTTTACCCAACCCCCTGCGAGATATAATGAAGCAAGTTTAATCAAAACTCTGGAAGAGCATGAAATTGGAAGGCCATCAACTTATGCTCCAATAATGTCCACAATTCAGCTAAGAAATTATGTTGAAAAAGATGAGCAAAGAAGATTTAAACCAACTGAAATTGGAATTAAAGTAAATGATTTGCTGGTAAATCATTTTCCAAAAATTGTTGATATTGGATTTACAAAAAAAATGGAGCAAGACCTAGATGAAATTGCAAATGGAAAACAACAGTGGGTTCCAGTAATTAGGGAATTTTACACTGGTTTTGAAAAAACTTTAATTGAAAAAGAAAAAGAACTTCCTGATAAAAGATTAACTTATGAAAAAACAAAGAAAAAATGCCCTGAATGTAAAAGCCCAATCTTAATTAAGTTTGGCAGATTTGGTAAGTTTTATGCATGTTCAAACTGGCCTAAATGCAAATACACAGATTCAATTAAAAAAAATGAGTTGAAAATCAAATGTCCTAAATGCGAAAAAGGGGAAGTTGTAGAAAAAAGAACTAAAAGAAAAAAAATCTTTTACGGTTGTTCAAACTGGCCCAAGTGTGATTTTGCCACTTGGGACAAACCTGTTACTAAAAAGGCATTATTAAATTTAGGTAAAAAAACTGTAGAACAATGTCCAGAATGCAAATCAGCTTTAGTTGAAACCAAAAGGAAGCAAATCAAATGCTCAAGCAAGGAGTGTAAATATGTTCAAGAGGAATTGACAAAGAAAGAATAGTTATGAAGAATTAAATTAAACATCGGGCGAGTGGTGGAACGGAAGACACGGTAGATTCAAAATCTACTGAGCGCAAGCTCATGAGGGTTCGATTCCCTCTTCGCCCACATAAAAACCGCTTTGAAATAGGCGGTTTTTACTAATATCTGTGATTTATTTCTTTTTTTTCTTTATTATTCTTTTAAACTCTGTATAAAACAGTTGATTATCTCCAATATTTTTCATTACAATTGAACGTGGCCCAATCATACATCCTGAACCAATCAATACGCCAGGCATAAAAGAACAACTAATACCTGTTTTTGTACTATCACCTATCACGCAACCGAATCTCTTTAATCCTGTTTCAATTTTTTCATCTTTCACAACGCTTTCTACAACACCTCTATCAATTCTTACATTAGCAGTAATTGCATTAGCTCCAATCCTGCAATTCTCTCCAATTATTGAATCACCAATATATCCTGAATGCATGTGACTATTTTCTTGAAAAACTACATTCTTAACTTCTCCATTTGTTCCAATTACAGCTTCATCTTCTAAATTAGTATAATCTCTAATTAAAGCATTGTTTCCAATAATACAATTATCGCCAATATAGCAGGGGCCTTTAATTACTGCGTTTTCAAAGACTTTTGTATTCTTGCCAACATATACTTTTCCTTGAATAACAGCTTTTTTTGAAATTTGAGCTGATTTTTCAATTTTTGACTCTAAGAATTTATCAAACAAATAATTTTTCATTCCAAATAAATGCCAAGGATATTTTAATAAAGGCCTTTCATCTGTTTTTGAAATTACAGCCCCAACATCGTTCTCTTTTACATATATATTTAAAGCATCTTCAAAATCATACACATGCTTTTTCACTTTTTTATACGTTTTAAAAAACTCGGACCCTAAAATATATACTCCCACTACTTTTATCTTTGATGACTCTTTTCCTTTTTTTGGTTTTTCAATAATGCCTAAAACTTTACTGCCTTTGAGTTTCATTATTCCAAATAATTGTGGATTTTTTGTTTTCTTACCAAATAAAAGATTCTCATATTTTTTAATTTGCGCTTTTGCGCTTTCGAGTATTTCATATACATCAACCCTTTCTGCGTTAATAACTAAAAACCTGTGTTTTAATAAATCTTTAGCCTGCCACAAGGCATTACCCATTCCTTTGGCTTTTTTCTGAGTTAAAAATTTTATCTTTACGCCTAGTTTGTATTTTTTAAGCTCTTTCTCAACATCTTTTGTTGGATTTTGAATTATGACTGCATTTAAAACTCCTGCTTGTTTTAATGATTTTAAAGTATAAAAAATCAATGGCTTCCCCATTATTTTCATTAAGCATTTGTTCTTTCTATTTAAAGGCCAAAAACGGCTGGAATTGCCTGCAGCTAAAATTACTGCTTGTTTTATCATATTAAGGAAAGAATTATTTTTACAACCTTATCTGAATCATGAATAATCTCGCCTGTTGAGGTTATCAAATCTTCTCCAATAAACTTTTTATTCTTTGGCAACTTATCAAAATCAACTAAACTTAAAAACTCAGGATGTTTTTTTTGATTTAGTTTTAATCTTTTAGAAGAAGGTTTTTTTCTATTATAGATTACGTAATCTAACTTGTTTTTTAAATATTTTTCTATCTCATTTGAAAAATCTAAAACACTAAATTTATTTGTTTCACCATGTTTGGTCATTAAGTTGCAAATATATACTACCTTAGCTTTACTTTCTTTAATTACTTCAGACATTCCGTCTGTTAATAGGATTTGAAGTAAAGATGAATAAAGATCACCAGGTCCAATAACAATTAAATCTGCTTTTTTGATTGATTCAACTGCTTTAGGATAAATTTTTGCTTTTGGTTTTAGAAAAATTCTTTTAATCTTTAATTTTCCATCATGCTTGGGAACATCAATATTAGTTTCACCTATAACTATTTTTCCATTTTCTAACTCTGCGTAAAGAGTAGAATTGTCTAAAGTTGCTGGCAAAACCTCGTGTTTAATATTTAAGATCTTATATATTTCACTAGAAATCTTTTCGTAGTCATTTTTTGTTGAAAGCTCTAGGGCAGTAATCAAAAGATTAGCAAAATTATGCCCTTTTAAACCGCCTGTTTGAAACCTATAATTTAAAAGATTTTCAATAACAGGAGAGGTATCAGCTAAAGCAATAAATGCCCTTCTAATATCACCAGGAGAAACAATCTTGTAATCTTTCCTTAAACGACCCGCTGAACCACCTGAATCAAGCATTGCGCAAACTGCCGATATTTTTACCGGATGTTTTTTAAGACCAGTTAAAACTGCCTTTGGCATGGCATTGCCACCTCCCAAACAAACTATTTTTTTATTCTTTAAGCTCATTTAAAATTTGGTTCTTACTAATTTCACCTTCCCTTATAACCTTAACATTTTCCAAATCAATTATAGTAGAAGGTAAAGACTCCTTTAAATTGCCAGCATCTAAAACTAAATCTGGCTTATTCTTTTTATACTTAAATTGTTCCAAAATTTCAACTATCTTCCCTGATGCTTTTTTGCCTGAAATGTTTGCTGAAGTTGCTATAACAGGGCAATTTAGCTCATCAAGTAAGCTGTTTAAAACCTTATAATAAGGAATTCTTAACCCAATCTTGCCATTCTTGCAAACTCCCAACCATACTTGGTAAGAGGTTTTTGCTTTTAAAACTGCTGTTAATTTTCCTGGCCAGAATTTCTTTAAAAATTCCTCCTGCTTTTTATTTATATGAACTAATTTTTTAGCTGTTTTCAAATCTTTAATAAAAACTGGTAAAGGTTTTTGGACTTTTCTTTTTTTGACTTTAAAAACCTTTTCAACAGCATTTTTATCTGTAGCATCAGCTATCAAGCCATAAACAGTATCAGTAGGACAGATTATAATTCCTTGTTTTTTAACTGTAAAAACAGCTTGCTCCAATACCTGCTTTGAGTTTTTTTCAGTAATCTTTAGAATTTTCATTTATTATTATAGCAATCATTTCTCTTTTAATCATAATTATTTATAACGTATCATAGTAAAATTCATTATTTATTACAACATATTTGCCAAAAATAACAATTCGCCATATAATAACCCATATGAAAAAGACGTTTACAGTGAAAGGATCTCAAAAGCCTCTTGAGGGTGAAGTAATAATTCAAGGTCACAAAAACGCTGCTGGCCCTATTTTATGCGCTACTCTAATATCAGAAAAGCCTTCAATTATTGATAATATTCCAAGAATCAGTGATATTTTGAATTTAATTAAAATCTTGGAACAAATGGGTGCTCAAGTAGAATGGATCAATGATCATAAAATTAAGATTGATCCTAAAAATGTTAATCCTAATAAAATGCCTGCTGATTTATTCAAAAAAATGAGAATGTCAGTACTCTTGATTGGTCCTCTTTTGTCCAGATTCAAAAGTTTTAAAGTACCTCATCCAGGAGGAGATAAAATCGGCTTAAGGCCAATATCAGCTCATTTAGATGCATTTAAAAAATTAGGGGTTAAGTTTGAACTATCAAACGGTTTTTATCGTTTTCAAGCCCCAAAAACAATTTATGGAAAAAGAATTGTTCTAAAAGAATTTTCAGTAACTGCAACTGAAAACTTAATGATGTTAGCATCTAAATGCCAGGGAACAACTAAAATTGAAATTGCTGCCTCTGAACCTAATGTGCAGGACCTAGGAAACTTTTTAATGAAAATGGGTGTAAATATTAAAGGGAATGGAACTCATACTTTAGAAATTCAAGGAACGCAAAATTTTTCTGAAGCAACTCATTCAATCTGCCCTGATTTAATTGAAGCAGGAACATTTTTTTTAGCATTTGTTTTAACTGGTGGCCAAGGATTAATTAAAAAAGTTGATCCAAAGGCTTTAACATTTTTCCTGGAGAAAATGAAAGAAATAGGAGCCAACTTTGAATTAAGAGGGAATGAAATTCATATAAAAAGATCGGAAAACTTTAAACCTGCTAAAATTCAGTCTCTCCCTCATCCTGGTTTCCCCACAGACCTTCAGCCTCAAGCAACAGTATTATTAACTCAAGCTCAAGGAAAATCATTAATCCATGACCCATTATATGAAAACAGATTCGGCCATTTATCAGAATTAAAATTAATGGGTGCTGATATTGAAATCACTGATCCCCACAGAGCTTTAGTATTTGGAAAAACAAAACTTACTGCTAATGATATTTCTGCAACTGATATCAGGGCTGGTGCAACACTGATTTTAGCAGCTTTAATTGCTGATGGAACAAGCAGGATTCAAAATGTTCACCATATTGAAAGAGGTTATGAAAGATTTGAAGAAAAATTAAGAAATCTTGGAGCAGATATTCAAATTGAACAAGTTTAAAAAAACTATTTTTCAAATGAAAAAACCCGCGCTCAACGGGTTTTTTGTTTACTGGAATTGTTTTATCATTTTCTCCCAATCAACCTCTCTCTTAACTTTATACCAAGGCTGTTTTAATGTTTGTCTTCTTTCTTCAAAACTAGGCTTGTTTATTTTATAAAACACTCCAATGGGAATCTTGGCATTCTCATCTAAAGAATAATTCCACTCATGAGCTTTTTTTAGAGCCTCCTCATAACTGGAGTTGTCATGGTCCTCTAATTTATATATTCTTTTTTCAAGGTATTCTTGTGGATTATTGTAAATTAAACAAGGCTGGAGAACATCAACTAAAGCAAATCCTTTGTGCATTACTGCTTTTTTAAACAATTCTTTTAAATGGTCTTTTTGATTAGTATAGCCACGAGCAACAAAAGTAGCTCCACTTACTAAAGCCAGAGCAATTGGATTCATTGGCTCTTCTAGTTTCCCAAATGGAGTTGAACCGCTAATAAATCCTTTTTCTGAAGTTGGAGATGCCTGACCTGTTGTTAAGGCAAAGACCTTATTATTGTGCACAACCATTGTAAAATCAGTATTATAGCGGCAAGCATGGATAAAATGAGCCATGCCTTCAGCATAAGTATCACCATCTCCTCCAAAACCAATTACAGTTAATTCTGGATTGCCTGCTTTCATTCCAATACAAGGAGGAATAACCCTGCCATGCAAGCTGTAAAACCCGTTAATGTTAATGTAATCAAAGATTTTGGCATGACAACCAATTCCAGATGCCATAGCAATATTTTTTTTCTCAATTTTATTTTCATTTACCAAATCAACTAAAACATTCTGTATAGCATTCAAAAGTATGAAATTATAGCAGCCAGGACACCAAGTATTTACTTCTTTTGTTTGAAAATCTTGCATTTTCATAATTAGAATTGTTTAACTTTGTTAATTATTGTTTCAGGGATAAATGGACGAGCATCATACTGCAGCACCTTATTCTTAATTAGATGGCCAGTTTTCTCAGCGATAATATCGCCTAATTGTCCTGTAGCATTATTTTCAACAAGAATAATTTTGTCAGAATTCTCAAGCTCTTTTTTAACCATATCGGTTGGAAATGGATTAATGTAGGAAATCTGCATGAACCTATAACCTTCCAAATCTTTTAAAGCATCAAGAATTGCACCTTTGGTTGAACCCCAGCCAACTATTAAATTCTTCCCTTGACCATAAATAGAAACTGGATTTAACTTATTGATTTCTTCAGCAATAGTTTTTTCTTTTTTTAATCTTTTATCAGTCATTTTATTCATCCATTCACTTTCTTCAGTAGTATTTCCATATTCATCATGTTCATAACTTGTTACTTTAACAACAGGGCCTTGTCCTGGAACAGCACGAGGTGAATTGCCATCTTCTGTAATTTTATATCCTTTATGATCATCAGAAGGATTTTCTACAATAAATCTATCAGAGCTTACAGAAGATTTCTCTAATTTAGCAAAAGTATAATCACTTTCTGCTAAGTGTTTGTCAGAAAGCAAAATCACCAAAGAACGATATTTATTAGCTAAATAAAATGCCTCTTGAGTCCTTGTAATTGCCTCTTGAGGATCACCGGGAGCAACAACAATTCTGGTAAATTCGCCGTGACCAATATTAACTGCAAACTTTAAATCAGCCTGAGCAGTATATGTTGGGACACCGCTAGCAGGACCAGTTCTCTGGGCTAAATATGCAACCAAAGGGATTTCACTCATTCCAGCCAAGCTCATTGCTTCGCCCATAAGGGCAAACCCTCCTCCTGAAGTTCCAACCATGGTTTTAGCACCAGCAAAAGAAGCGCCAAGCGCAGTATTAACAACTGCAATTTCACTTTCAAGCTGTATAACTAATAAATTATGGTCTCTTTCTTTTGCTGCCAAATGGTGAAGAATTGCAGTGGCTGGTGTCATTGGATAAGCAACATAAACATCAATCCCAGATGCTATGGCTCCAGTTGAAACAGCTTTGCTTCCAGAGATAAAATATTTTTGATCACCTAATTTTTCAAACTTTTCCTCTTCTTTCCCTAAATCATAACCAATTTTTGCTGCTCTTTTAATTAATTCAATTTTCTTTCCTCCAAATCTTTCCTCCAGCTCTTTCATTAGAAAATCCTCGCTCATTCCAAAATACTTAAACAACCAGCCAATTAGAATATCATTTTCTATTACCGGTTTAGCATCTAAGTCTTTTAGAATGGGCTCTATATCAATAGGATAAAACTTTTTCTCTGTTTTTAAGTCTTTATCGCCTATAATAAAACCATTTTCTTTTAAACCTTTAGCATGTTTATCAATTGTATCCTGATCTAAGGCAACAATTAAATCATATTTATCGCTATGGGAATAAACAGGTTTATCAGAGATTTTGATCACATTAAAATTATGTCCCCCTCTAATTAAAGATGGATAGTCTCTATAATTAAAAACATAGTAACCTGAAGAAGAAAAAACCTCTCCTATAAAGTATGAGGTTACGTTAGTCCCTTGACCTGCTTTCCCTCCAATTAAAATTGTCTTTTCCATAAAGTTTTTTTAATTTTTAAATTATTCAACTGTTACGCTTTTTGCTAAATTCCTTGGCTGATCAACATCATGGCCAAGCATTGTGGCTATATAATATGCAAAAAGATGAAGCGGGATAACTGACAACATAGGAGTTAACATTTCCAAGGTCTTTGGTATATAGATTACATCATCAACTATCTCTTTTATTCTTTCGTTGCCTTCAGTGGCAATTGCAAGGACTGGTCCCTTCCTTGCTTTTACCTCTTCAATGCCTAAAATCATTTTATTATATACAGAATCAGAAGGACAAATCGCTATTGTTGGAAAATTCTCATCAATTAAAGCCAATGGCCCATGTTTTAATTCGCCGCTAGCTCCTCCTTCAGCATGAAGATAAGAAATCTCTTTTAGTTTCAAAGCTCCTTCCAAAGCAATGGGAAAATTATATTTTCTTCCAATAAACCAGAAATTTTTAAAGTCTTTGTATTTTTCAGCTATAGCTTTGATTTGTTCTTTATTTTCTAAAATCTGTTGAGCTAATTCTGGCAGCTTTTTTAATTCTGAAGTGATCCTCTGTCCAAGAACAAGCGACATATTGCGTCTTCTTCCTAAATAAACTGTAAGCATTGCTAAAGTTGCTAATTGACCTAAAAATACTTTTGTAGAAGCAACAGCTATTTCAGGGCCTGAACGAGTATAAACTCCAGCATCTGTTTCTCTGGCCTGGGTTGAACCAACAACATTTGTAATTCCTATTGTTAAAACTCCTTTTTTCTTCATTTCTGTTAAACCTGCTAAAGTATCAGCTGTTTCTCCCGACTGGGAAACAAACACAGCAGCAGTGTTTTTATCAATAATTGGTTTTCTGTATCTAAATTCAGAACCAATCTCTGCTCCAGTTAAAATGCCAGCGTACTCCTCAAGCATATATTTGCCAATTCTTGAAGCATAACCAGCAGTGCCACAGGCAACTAAAATAATTCTGTTAATTTTATCTAATTTATCTTCAACACTATCTAAACCACCAAGTTTTACTGTTCCTTCATTAGAAATCAACCTGCCCCTAATTGCATTTTCAATTGTTTCTGGTTCTTCCATTATTTCTTTAAGCATGAAATGTTCATATCCTTTTTTCTGAGCATCTTCAGGAGTCCAGTCGATAGAAATTATGGGTTTCTCCTTAAGAATGAAAAAATCTTCTGGTTTTAGGACAGCAACTTCATTATCATCTAGGGTAATAATTTGCCTAGTATGAGTTATTATTGCTGCTGGATCAGATGCAATCAAAAGCTCATCTTGACCAACACCTAAAATCATTGGAGAAGATAAACGAGCTGCAACAATTTTCTGAGGCTCTTTTTTAGACATTAAAACAATCCCGTATGTTCCTCTAATATCTTTTAGTATTTTTCTAAGCGCCTCTTCTAAACTGCCATTATAATTCTCCTCAATTAAATGACACAATACTTCAGTGTCTGTTTCGCTTGTAAATTTATGGCCTTTTGAAATTAATTTTTCCTTAAGCTCCTTATAATTCTCAATAATTCCATTGTGAGCCAGAAAGATATCCTTATTGCAGTCAAAATGAGGATGAGCATTCTCATCTGTTACACCTCCTGTGGTTGCCCACCTAGTATGACCAAGTCCAGCAACCCCCTCAACAGTTAAATCAGAAAGGTTTTCTGATTTTGAAATCTTGCCCACCTTCTTATAAACAAAGGGTTCTTTATCTTTATTAAAAATACAAAAACCGTAGCTGTCATAGCCGCGGTATTCCATTCGCTTAAGCCCGGATAATAAAACCGGGAAGGCAGGTTTTTTACCTAAATAACCTATAATTCCGCACATTGTTTAAATTACAATGTTTATTAATTTATCTGGAACGAAAATTATCTTTTTAATACTTTTGCCCAATATTCTTGTTTTAACTTTTTCACGATTTAGTGTCAAATCGCGTGCTTTATCTTCAGAGACATTAGCTTCTACTTTAATTTTATCCCGAACCCTGCCATTAATTTGAATTATTAAGGTAATTGTTTTTTCTTTTGCTAATTTTTCATCATATTTTGGCCAAGCCTTGTTATGAATTGAATCTTTGTTGCCAATTTTTTTCCAAAGCTCTTCAGTAATATGAGGCGCGAATGGAGCCAGCAGCAGCAGCATTCTTTCAATCACATCCTTTCCAATGCTATCCTTATTTTCAAAACCAAAATTAATAAATTCCATAAATGCAGCTATCGCTGTATTAAACTTCATTTTCTCCATGTCAGTCTCTATTTTTCTGTTAAGTTTATGAATTTTTTTAATTGCACTAACAGAACTTTTTTCGTTCTTAAGGCAATCAAAAGTTAACTGCCATGCTCTGTTTAAAAATCTATTAACACCTTTAACCCCTTTACTATTCCATGAAATTGCCTGCTGGAAAGGACCCATAAACATTTCATAAACCCTTAAAGTATCAGCTCCATGTTCTTTAACAATATCATCAGGATTAATTACATTCCCAAAAGATTTTGACATTTTTCTTCCATCTTCAGCTAACACAACACCATGTGATGTTCTTTTAGCATATGGTTCTGGCTGAGAAACAACTTTAATATCATAAAGAAACTTATATATAAATCTTGAGTAAAGCAAATGCAGAGTGGTATGCTCCATTCCGCCATTGTACCAATCAACTGGCATCCAATAATCTGATTTTTTCTTATCAACAATTTGTTTGTCATTATTTGGATCAACATATCTTAAAAAGTACCAGTTAGAACCAGCCCAGTTAGGCATTGTATCAGTTTCTCTTTTCGCACTGCCTTTGCATTTTGGACA
>JANBVL010000008.1 GCA_024238995.1 Patescibacteria group bacterium | reverse complement strand
AAAAAGTACCAGTTAGAACCAGCCCAGTTAGGCATTGTATCAGTTTCTCTTTTCGCACTGCCTTTGCATTTTGGACACTTAACATTAACCCAATCAGTTATTACAGCTAAAGGAGACTCCCCAGTATCAGTTGGTTCATATTTCTTCACATAAGGAAGCTCAACTGGCAAATCTTTTTCTGGAACTGGAACGACACCGCATTTCTCACAATGAATAATAGGAATTGGCTCTCCCCAGTAGTGCTGACGAGAAAATACCCAATCCCTTAATTTATAACGGACTTGTTTTGTTCCTAGTTTCTTATTCTCAAGCCACTTAGTTATTTTTTTAATTGCCTCTTCTGATTTTAAACTATTAAATTCTCCTGAATTTACTAAAATTCCATATTCGACAAAAGGTTCTTTGGAAATGTCTCCACCTTTTATTACTTCTCTTATCTCAAACCCATATTTCTTAGCAAGTTCATAATCGCGCTTATCATGACCAGGAACAACCATTACAGCCCCTCCTCCATAAGTTGCAACTACATAATCACCAACCCAAATAGGTACTTTTTCATTATTAATTGGATTAATACAATATGAGCCAGTGAAAACTCCTGTTTTTTCTTTTTCTAATTTAGTTCTCTCAAATTCTGTTTTATATTTTGAATCTTTAATGTATTCTTCAACTGAACTTTTCTGCTTATCAATTATCAGTTTTTCAACTAATCTGTGTTCAGGAGCTAACACAACAGCTGTTGTCCCAAAAATAGTATCAGCTCTGGTGGTAAAAACAGAGATAACGTCACTAGAATTTTCAATTTTGAAGTCAATATCAACCCCATAACTTCTGCCAATCCATTCAAGCTGTTGAGCTTTAATTTTTTCCAAGAAATTAACTTTTTCTAAATCTTCAATTAATCTATCAGCATATTTTGTAATTTTAAGCATCCATTGCTTTAATTTCTTCTGAGAAACTTTTGCCTTGCACCTTTCACATTTACCATCAACAACTTCTTCATTAGCTAAACCAATCTTACATGATGGACACCAATTAATAGGCATTTCATCCTGATAAGCAAGATTGTTTTCGAAAAGTTTCAAAAATATCCATTGAGTCCATTTATAATACTTTGGATCAGTTGTATTTACCTCCCTTGACCAATCTAACGAAAGTCCTAGGCTTTCCATTTGTCTTTTAAAATTAGCTACATTCTTTTTAGTAGCTTCTTTAGGGTGAATGCCAGTTTTAATAGCATAGTTTTCAGTTGGTAAACCAAAAGCATCCCAACCCATAGGAAGCATTACATTAAAACCTTGCATTCTGTATTTTCTAGAGATTGCATCCATAGCACAATATGGCCTGCAATGACCAACGTGAAGACCGTCTCCAGAAGGATAAGGAAACTCAAAAAGAATATATTTCTTGGGCTTTTTTGAAAAATCCTGGGCTTTATAAAAGTCCTTTTTCTCCCAGTATTTTTGCCACTTAGGCTCTATTTCCTTATGAGAATAATTCATAATCTTATCTTAATCTTAGCAAAGCTAAGAATCAAGCTATATCCCAAACAATGTTTTTGCGTTTTTAGTAATAGCTTCTTTTACTTTTTCAAAACTTATGCTCTTTATTTTAGCAATCTCCTGAGCAATATATTTTACAAAAATAGGTTCATTGCGTTTTGTTTGAGCTTGAGGAGGTACTAAATAAGGACAATCTGTTTCAATTAAAATTCTCTCTGATGGCGTGGCTTTTATAATCTCTTTAAAATCAATACCTTCAATATTTTTAAAAATTATTCCATTAAAACCAATATAGTATCCCAAATCAATATGTCTTCTAATATCATCAACGCTACCAACAAAACTATGGGCAACTGCTTTTTTAGGTCTTAAATCAGAATGATCAGATAAAATATTAAACAAATCATGATTAGCCATACGACAATGAAATATCACTGGCAAATCCAACTCTTTGGCAAGCTTTAACTGCTCTAATAATAAATCTTTTTGTTTTTGTTTGAATAATTCTTTTTTTACTTTAGTTTTAGGCCTCCAGTAATAATCCAAACCAATTTCACCAATTGCAACCACTTTTTCATTCTGAGCTAGTTTTTTGTACTTTTCATAATCAAATTCTTTTTCAATGCTTTTTCTTTCATTGATATCAGCTTTTATTTTCACTAGTCCTGTTTCTAAATTGATTGGATGAAGTCCAATAGAAGCATAAATGCCTTTTTCATACTTTAAAGCTAATTCAACGACTTGTTTTGAAGTAATTAAATTTGTTCCAACATTAACAACCCAGACATTATTGTCCAGGCATTTTTTAATAATTTTATCTCTGTCTTTATTAAAAGCAGAAAAATTCAAATGAGCGTGGGTATCAATTAACATGATTTAATTGTATCTAAAGCATAAAATCTTGGCAAAAGATTTACTCTATAATAATATAACTAACTAGATATATTTGTCTGATATTATGAATAAAAAAACAAAAGTACTTATCTTTTGTTACATTACCACGGCATTATTTATTATTTTAGGAATTCGATTGTTCCCTGGAATTTGGTATGACCTCAAGGTTTATTTGTCTTTTCTTAAACAAATAACTAAGTAAACGAAAAAGTTATGAAGAGAGAATATCTGAAATCAATTTTTATTTCTATTGTATTTTTTTCAATTTTAATTGGAGGTTTGATTTTTTTTAAAAAAAAATCAAAAAACATCTAATGAACTTGAAGATAATATTCAAGTAATAGAGGGTTGGAAAATTTATAAAAACGAAAAATTTGGGTATATAATGCAACATCCACAAGATTGGACAATTATTAAAACCCAGGAAAATCAAGGCATAGTACTTTCTAATACAACATTTCAATCAAATAATTACGAAGAAAAAATAAATCCACAACCACAAGTAGTAGAAGGTTTATGGCGAACACAGTTGCTAACCAAAGGAACAACACTAATCTTTAATATCGTTAGAATTCCTCCTGATCCTAATTGGTGCATTGGTTTATTTGAAGACAATCCACAAAAATGCACTTGGCATTATTGGGCTAAAAGAGGAACTGACTGGCCATACGGCGAGATACTCAATCAAGAATTTATCACATTAAGTGGAAGAGAGATATACAAAAAAGAGATAGAATATCAAAATATAACCTCGATAGTAATTAGTTTCCCTGATCCAGAAGAAAAAATATTATTTGAGTTTATAATAGACACTCTTACAAAAGATAAAGAAAGAAATTTAGAGCTCCTTGAACAAATAATCTCTAATTCTAAATTTTAAAAATCTTGATCTTTATTAAAAAAGAAAGGAGTAAAAAAATACTCCTTTTATTTTAAAGATTAGTTGCAGTTACCAAATATCCAATCCGTCGTTAAATCTAACATATTCCCGAGGATTCACTACAGTGCCGTATCGACCATTTTCATGTATCTGAAAATGAAGATGGTTGTTATTATAGTCACGGCACTATGCCTGTTAATTGTGGAAAATTGTAGCTACATAGCAAATTAAGATTGGTTAATAAAAAGTACCCAGCTGTCCAGACATTTTTTAATAACTCTGTCTCTGTCTTTATCAAATGCAGAAAAATTTAGATGAGCATGACTATCAATTAACATAACTCTATCTTACCTCTTTTTTTTAATAAAAAAAATCCAGCTGAGCTGGAAATAGAATTAAGTTATTTAATGGGCAACAAAAGGATCTCTGTTGTCGTCAAATTCAATTGTTGGACATTCAAAAAGCCTTATGTTATTGCTCTTTGCAAACTCTTTCAAAACTTTCTCGTCCTCATCTCCTAAATTATCTATGAGAAAACTGTTCAACCCAGTAGAAACGCTGGGTTGGATGAAAACTCTTTTGTTTTCAAGATCAAGCAATATCCAGTGCCTGATTCTCCCCTCAACAGGATACATCTTTTCAAACATTTTGAGAGAACTTTTTATATTCTTGCACACAATTCTTACCAAAACTTATCACCTCCTTGTTAATAAGCTATCTCCATAATATTGTTTCTCTCTTCAAAGTCAAGCTGCTTTTGGAAAATTAAAAAGAATTCAATTTAGGAAAAAGCGATTCGCCTTTTTTAATATTAAATATCCACTCTCTTTCTTTTTCTTTTAATCCAATTTGTTTTAATATTTTTTCAGAAGTTTCAGGAAGAAATGGTTTTAATAAATTGGCAATGTTGCCAATAGTATATAGTAAATATAATATATTAGTTTTTTGATTTTCGCTCTTGTTCCAAAGCTTTTCTTTCTCAATGCATTCATCACAAAAACTAATCAGTTCCCAAATTGACGTTAATGCATCGTTAAATTTAAATTCTTTCAGAGCTCTGTGATAATTTTGTTGAGTTTTATCTATTTTTGATTGAAAATTACTTTCTTTTATTTTTTCAACAATAAAACTTTCATTTTTTAAGCCTATTTTTTCAGCCAAAGACAAAACTCTTGCCAATAAATTACCAAGCCCTTTTGCTAAATCAGCATCATACCGCTCTTCAAATCTTTTCTGAGAAAAATCACCATCCTTAAAAGGAGATATTTCACGTAAAAGGAAATACCTAACTGCCTCTGTGTTATACTTTTCAACTAACTGATAAGGATCAATAACATTCCCTAAAGATTTTGACATCTTCTGACCATCAACATTAATGTATTCATGAACAAAAATTCTTTCAGGCAAAGAAATACCAGCTGACAAAAGCATTCCAGGCCAATAAACTGCGTGAAATCTTAAAATTCCTTTTCCAATAACGTGTAATTTATTGTTATTGTTCTGCCACCAATCATTGAATTTCTGTTCATCAGTTCCATAACCCAAAGCAGTAATATAGTTTGCCAATGCATCAAACCAAACCCAGATAATCTGGCTTTCGTCACCAGGCACTGGAATTCCCCAGCCATGAGCTCTTTCTTTTGAACGAGAAATACAAATATCTTTTAACCCTGAATTAATAAAACTTAAAACTTCATTTTTTCTAGTTTGAGGAATAATTTTAATTTCATCTTTTTCAATTAATTCTTTTAATTGACTTTGATACTTGGAAAGTTTAAAAAAATAATTCTCTTCTTCAATTAATTCAGGTTTTTTCTTATGTTCTGGACATAAACCATTCACAAGCTCTTTCTCTGTATAAAATTCTTCACAGCCAACGCAATAAAGGCCTTTATACTTTTTCTTATAAATATCTTTTTTACATGCCAGCCACAATTTTTCAGCTCCTTTTATATGGCGTTCTTCAGTTGTTCTAATAAAATCATCAAAACTCAAGTTAAGGATTTTTTTAAGCTCTTTAAAAATTTGGGCATTTTTATCTACAAAGTCCTGGACTGGAACGTTAATTTTTTCAGCTGCTTGGGCATTTTTTAAGCTATTTTCATCAGTTCCAGTTAAAAACAAAACTTCCTTGCCCAATGTTCTATAGTAACGAGCTAAAACATCTGTTTGAACAATTTCCAAAGCATGACCAATGTGAGGATTTGCATTTACGTAATAAATTGCTGTTGAAATAAAAAACTTGTTCATATATTATTTTCTAATTATTACCACAAATTCTCCCCTTATCTTATCTTTTTTTAATTCTTTTTCAACCTCATCAACTGTTCCTCTATAAATTATCTCAAACTTTTTTGTCAGCTCCCTGCAAACAACGATTTTGTTTTTTAAAAATTTTAATTCCTCCAGTGTTTTTAAAATTCTATGAGGTGATTCAAAAAAAACGACTGGATATTCTGAATCTAAAATCTTTTTAAAATATTTCTTTCGTTTTTTCTTTACCGGAGGAAATCCTAAAAAAGTGAATTTATCAACTCCAAAACCAGAAATACTAAGTGCTGTAGTTATTGCTGAAGGGCCAGGGATTGGAATAATTGTTAAATCGTCAAGCTTTTCAAGCGCCATTTCAATTAATTTATTGCCTGGATCAGAAATTCCTGGAGTTCCTGCATCTGAAACTAGAGCTAAACTCTTTCCTTGTTTTAATAAATCAATTATATAATTTATTTTTTTTAATTTACTGTGCTGATGATAACTAACAGTCTTTTTTGTTATTTCGTAGTGATTTAAAAGTTTTTTTGTTCTTCTTGTATCTTCGCACAAAATTAAATCAACCTTTTTCAAGGTTTCAATTGCTCTAAAACTAATATCAGATAAATTGCCAATAGGAGTAGCAACAATAAATAAATCTGGCATGTTTAAGTAACCAAGCTATTTTCTTTTCTTTTTTTCAAGTAATCTCTTAAAAATTCATAGATTATACTTGTTAGAGGAATTGCCAAAATTGCACCCAAGCCTCCTGCCAATCTTCCACCAACCAAAACTGATATTAAAACTAAGACTGCAGGAAGTCCTACTAATTTTTTGGTTAAAATTGGAGTAATAATATTTCCTTCTATTAACTGAATTAAAATAAAAGCAACCAATACAAAAAATGCTTTAAGCCAAGAATCCAAAGCAGCCAAAAGCGTAATAATTGTACCAGCAAAAATAGGTCCCAATACTGGAATTATATCCATAACTCCTGCAAATAAACTTAAAACTGAAGCATAATTTACATCTAAAACACTTAAAGCAAGGTATGAAACCAAGCCAACAAAAATACTGCTCAACACCCTTGTTCCAAACCAAGCAGCAGTTTTAGTCTGACCCCTTTGCCATAAATTCAGGAAATATTCTTCATTTTTTTTAGGAGCCAAGGACTTAACCGCATTTTGCACTTCTTTTTCTTCCATCGAAAAGAATATTGCAATTGCAAATATACTTACTGTTGAAAAAATTCCTCCAAAAATAGAAATTATTACTCCAAAAATACTAGAAGATGCTTCAATCAACCACTCTTGCAAAGCAAGTGTAAAGGTTTCAAAACTATCAAATGCTTCTAGTCCAAGACTTCTTAAAGGCGGGGATAATTTGCCGAAATATTGAGGAAATAACTTGCCAAACTGCTGAATTTCATAAATAAAAATAGGCACAATCCAATATAAAATTAAACTTAACAGTGCGAAAATACTAACATACATAAAAATTGTTCCAATGACACGGGGGATTCTTTTTCTTTCTAAAAAATTAATTGCAGGATTAAATAGGATTGAAATGACTAATGCAAAAATAATTGAAACTAAAATGTCTTTTATTGAATAAAGGGTGTAAAAAACCAATAAAGTGACACTAATTCTTAGAATTGTTGACCATGATATATCTAAAACTTTTTCCTCATCCATATTTTAAAATTATATTTTTAACATTTTTTTAAATTTTTCTCTGTTTTTAAAAGGTCCGATTAAAGCTAAATTTAATTTCTGCGGTTGGAATATATCTTTTGAAACTTTCAAAATGTCGTTGGCTGTTATTTTGTCAATCATTTTAAAAATTTCTTTTAAATTCATAATCTTTCCCTCTAAAAGTTCTTGGTTTGCAAAAAAAGAAGCTAAAGCATCAGAAGATTCTAATAAAAGCGCTGTTTTCCCTTTAATATAATTTTTAACTTTTTTTAATTCTGAAATATTTACTTTTTCTTTTGAGATTTTTTTGTATTCATCTAAAACTGCTAAAATCACTTTTTCAACTTTTCTATTATCTACCCCTACTTGGGTAAACAAGCACCCCGTGTCAGGATCAGCATCAGAAATAGTATTAATATAATAAGCTGCGCCCATTTTCTCCCTTACTCTAACAAATAAACGGGAGCTCATCATTCCTCCCAAAATTATTGATAATAATTTCTGGACATATTTGTCTTTGTGAAAAAGATTATATGCTCTTACTCCCAAACATAAATGAGTTTGATCAGTTTTTCTTGTTTGAATAATTAATTCAGGCTCTGACTGCATTTCAATAACTTTTTGTTTTTTCTCTGAATCATTTTCTTTTATTTTAGAAAAATATTTTTTAACCTTATTTACAGCTAAATCGCTTCCAATATTTCCAGCCACACAAACTATCGTGTTTGCTGCTACATATTGGCTATTCATATAATCAACCAGCTCTTTTCTTGTCATATTAACTATATTTTCTTTTGTACCAATAATATCCCATCCAGCAGGCTGATCGCCATATAGCAGTTTAGACCACAAGACATTAACATAGGTCATTGGATGATCTAATCGCATATTAATTTCTTCAGTAATAACACCTTTTTCTTTTTGCATTTCTTTTTCAGCTAAAGTCGAATTTAAAAAAATGTCAGAAACCCAATCCAGAGCTGTTTCAAACTCTGAAGCAATGGTTTTTGCATAATATCCAGTATATTCCTCTGAAGTAAAAGCATTATAAATTCCACCAATTTTATCTAAGGTTTCAGCAATTGCCATTGCTGTTGGCCTTTTTTTTGTTCCTTTAAAATACATGTGTTCTAAAAAATGAGAAATGCCATTAATATCTTTTTTTTCATATTTAGAGCCAGTTTTCACCAACACTAAAACTGTCACAGCTTCTGTATTTTTCTGGGGAACAGTTATAATCCTTAATCCATTTTTTAAAGTAACTTTTTTAAACATATATATATTCTATCAAAAAACCGTCTTTAAGGCGATTTTACGAACTCTCCCTATTGGACGTGCTTAGAACCTTAGACTGGAATAAAATTAAAAGAGAGATTGAGCCTTTTGTAGTTATGATGAAGTAAACCCAAAGACTATTAACGGTAAACGCCTGACATCTCGGGTATACCTCACCCCGCTACTATTATGAGAAAATGCCTCCCTTTGAGGCATTTTGTGTTCCAATAAATAAAGACAAATCTAATATCAGTTTTATTCTTCCTCCTCTTCTTCTAATTTCTCTTCCTCTTTTTCAGCTTCTTCTTCGGCTTTCTCTTTTTCTTCCTCAAGCCGTTCTACGGCTTCCTCTACATCTTCAAGAGATTCTTCTGCTTGTTTAGCAAGACGCCTTGCCCCTAAGAAGTTCCCCGCCTCAAAAGCACCCCGTGCCTGCGAAAGGAGATTATCAAACTCTGCGAAAGCATCTGCAGGAAGTTCCACTCCTTCCTCTACGGCTTCATCCAATACCTCTTGCTTTTCTTCTTCAGCTTCCCTGATGGCTTTCTCGGCTTTATGTTGAGCTTCTATCTCCTCTTCAATTCGCTCTTCTTCTGCCTCTAATTCCCTTTCAATATCCTCTTCTCTGAGTTCCAGAAGTTCTAATTGGGCTAAAACCTGCCCAAGTTCCACCGCTATTGTTTCTTCCAGGACAACATCACCCGCTCGGTGAGCGGCTTTAAGCTGGGCTTTGAGTTCATCTTCTTTTGCTTCTAAGATTCGTTCCTGTTCTTTGAAGATTTGAGCAAGAGCAGATTTTGGTGCTTCAAATTTATCGTCCAGTTCTCTGGCAAGACTGCTAACATCTTTCCCTTTTGCTTTTTGGTCAGTAACTATAGTGGCGGCTTTTGCTAAGTGTGCCTGAAGTCTTGATTGGGCGACATCTAAACCCCTCGCTTCAACTCCTTTAGTTTCTAAAACTATTTTTATCTCGGCTATCCTTTCGGCAGCAAAGGTAATCTGAAGATGGGCTTTTCCTTCAGGATTAAAAGTGAAAAATTCCTGAAGGAATTCTCCTAAACGATCAAGGAAGTAAAATGGACTCTCTGGGGTAATACCAGCTTTAGGCAATGTAAATTCGGTATCTTGAGCAAAAGCTCCTGCCCCAAGAGAAAACAGAAATACCAAAGTTATTAGTATAGATATTCTTTTCATAACTTACTTCATTACTTTATTATGTTTTGCCGACTTTTCATTTTCATTCTACCAAAAAACCGCCTTCTTGGTAATTTTTTGGAGCTAACTCCGGCGATAGGACTCGAGCTTATTTAAAAATCTTAAAAGATCAGGGCAAAATAAAACTCTCAAAACAGCCAAAATATATTAATGACTATATTCATGAAAATACAACTGTTCTTTTAAAAAAAGAATTTCATAAATTCCTTTTTGAAAAAATTAAGAAAGGAATTTAAAAAAGACCAAGATTTTGCTCATTTCTTAAAAGTACATAAAGCCACTCTCTCGGCTTGGAAATTAAGAAAAAAGAATGCCTGTTTATATATTAAAAGAGATGTGTAAAGCCCTAACTATCAAGTTTAGTGAAGCATCAAGAAACATAGCAAAAACTGATAGAGAAATAGCTGAAATTATTTAACGATTTTTCCTAGTTTCAAAAAATCTTCGCTCTTAAGAATTTTTCGAATTACCTCTATTAATTTTAAAATCGGAACTCTTATTTGAACCATACTGTCCCGGTCACGACAAGTTACAGTGTCATCTTTCAAAGTTTGGAAATCTACTGTAATTGATACAATTGTACCAATTTCATCTTGAGAGTAATAACGTTTTCCAATATTACCTCTATCATCCCAGTCAGTTGAAAACTGGGTTTTTAAAATATCATAAACTTCTCGTGCTTTTTTAACGACTTCTGGCTTATTAGCTAACAAAGGAAATACTGCTGCTTTATAAGGGGCTAAACTTGGCTTTAATTTTAAAACAACGCGTTTTTCTTTTTTATCTTCAGTATAAGCATCTAAAAGACATACTAAAAATGACCTGTCCATCCCAAAAGTTGGTTCTACAACATGAGGGATAAACTTTTCACCTGTTTCTTTGTCAGTATAACGCATATCAACTCCTGACTTTTCCATGTGATTTTTTAAATCAAAATCAGTACGATATGCCAAACCATAGAGTTCTTTAAAGCTTCCAAATGGAAAATTATATTCTAAATCCTCTGTTTTCTTAGAATAATGAGATCTTTCTTCGTCAGTATGCGGTCTCCATCTTAAATTCTTTTTATTAATACCAAGAATCTCAGTTGTCCATGCCCACATTTCTTTTTTCCAGTAATCAAATAACTGTTCCCATTTTTGTTTTTCAGGATTAAAAAAATATTCAAACTCAGAAAGATTAAACTGAAGAGTCCTAAAGATAAAATTTCCCAATGTTATTTCATTTCTAAATGCAGCACCAGATTGAGCTAAACCAAAAGGAAGATCTGGCGACTGAGAATCTAAAACATTTTTAAAATTAACAAACATTCCTTGAGCTATTTCTCCTCTTAAATATGCCAAGGATTTTTTTTCAGGAACAATACCAATATGAGTTTCGAATAAAAGGTTAAATTTCCTTGGTTTTGTCCAATCAAAAGCTTTACAGGATAAACAAGGAATCTTTTCTTTATCAATAATGTCTTTTATCTTCTCAACACTAAGACCTTCAACTTTTATTTCTTTTCCTTTTTTTTCAAAATAATCTTCAATTAAATGATCGGCTCGTATTCTGTTTTTGCATTTTTTACAATCAATTAGAACATCAGTAAAACTACTTGTATGACCAGATGACTCCCAAACTTTAGGACTCATTATAATCCCTGAATCAAGACCATAAATCTCATCTCTTTCATTGACAAAACGCTTCCACCAAAGGTTTTTAATATTTCTCATCAACTCAACGCCTAAAGGACCGTAATCATAAGTGTTTGCTAATCCACCATAAATATCAGAACCAGGAAAAACAAATCCTCTTCTTTTGGCTAATGATACAACTTTTGTCATTAAATTTTTCATGGATTTTTATTGCACAACACCATTAACTACTGAAGAATCATCAGGCAAGCTGGTATTTATAGCAGAATCAATTCCTTCTACAACAGTTTCTGTCCAGACATCTTCACCAGTGATGGTTACTTGATTAATTAAATTAGGGATAGTGCTTCTTTGAGTTGAGTCAGGAGTAAATACAACTTTAAAAGCAATTGTTTTTGGCGGTTCTGTCACTCCAACGCCTTTTGTTAGATCACCTGCTAACCAAAGAATTTCCCTTGATTGAGAATCAAAGCTAAATTTTTCAAACTGTTCTTGAGGGAAAACACTACCATTTAACTCCACATTTTCAGGTAAAACAGCTTTAACTTTTACATTTTTAACATCTGAATAGTGATTCCTAATATGCCACGTAATTGTATATGTTGTAGGTATTCCAACCTGGGGAGGAATAGGGCCAGAATTGCCAAAAATATCATCCTGAAAATATGCTTTTTGGTCTACATCTAATTTTGAGCCAATTTTTGTAACAAACTCTTCTTTAACCTGACCAATAAACACTTTGTTTTTTAAAACAGGATTTCTAATAGTTCCTAAATCATCTTTTAATTTTATAAAAAATTCAACCTTTCCTTCCTCCATTGGTATCAAATACTGAAGATCTGGAACGTTTCTCCAGTCAAAAACAATTGAATTGTCTCCTGCTTGAAAATTTCCATAATCTGATTGAATTGTTTGAAAATCAAATGCTTCTCCCTCCAGTTGATTAACCATAAACAAATTACTGATACTGTCTTCTCCGCTGTTTTTAAAATAAACTTCATAATGAAGCCAGTCGCCAGGAACAGCTACATATTGAGGATTTCCATTAATTTCCTGTCTAACATAAAGAGAATGCTTAACCATTTCAACTCCTTTTGAAGCTTCTTTTAAAACAATAAATTCACCATCTTTCCAAACACCAAGCTTGGCTCTAAAAACCTTTGCTTCTCCCAATCTTCCTGAAAGGCTACCAGTTATTTTAATTCTTCCTCCTTCTGATTTGTTTAATAAAGGAATTTCCCATTCAGTTTGCTCCATTGATTTAGGAGTAGAACTAATAAACTCAAAACCAACTGGATATTCAACCTGGGATATTAGATTGGTTAAAATATGGTCAATATTTGAGAAATAATTAATATGAAAAGTAAAATCTTTTTCTGAAGCAACTTTTGAAGGTAAATCAAAATCAAATGTTATTGGAGCTGATTTAATCTGACTTGTGAATTCTGAAGAGGATTCATATCTTGCCCTTAAATCTTTTGGCTGATAACTTAAAGATGCTTTAACAATCTTAATATCTCCTTCTTTTCCAAGCATGCTGATTTTAAATGAAAATGTTTTTTCCTCGCCCGGATAAATTGCTTCACCTAATTCTTCCTGACCCAAAGTCTCTCTTTCAAAAAACTCATTATCTTTTAATGAATACTCCGGAGCTTCAAAAACCAGCTCAGGATTATCTAATCTAAATTCTCCTTTATTTTTATACCTTACAACATACTCAACTTCTTCAGCTAAAGTAATCTCTTTTGGCCCGATAATTTCTAACACCAATAGCTCTTTTGAATAAACATTTTTCTGCCAATTCCAAACAAGGCCAGCTACTGCTGATATTGTAAGTATGATAATTAAATAATTGAAAATCTTTTTCATGCTTGTCCGCTTAAATTTAGCACAAACGAATAATAGTTTTTAGAAATCTCGCTTAAAGACTTAATGTGCTTGTCTTTAGTAATTAACTTAGATATTATTTTTATATCTCTTTTTAAAATAATTCTTAAAATTTTAACTATTTCTGGAACTATTTTTTTAACAGAATCTTTATCAATACAATTCCCGCACATTATACCTGATTTTTTCAAATCAAAATAAAGTTGTTCAGGCTTTAGTTTTTCCTCACAGTTTGAGCAATTATGTACATTTAATTGATAACCCAGTAAAGATAAAAAATTCCAAAAAAAATAATAATAAAGTAAATCTATGTTTTTAAAATTCAAATCATTTAATTTTTCAAAAACCTCTAACAATAAATTCCAGACATTATCATCCTTTTCCTCTCCTTTTATCAGATCATCTAAGGATTGCTCTATTTTATAGGCAACTTCAAGTCTGTCTAAATCTTTTCTAATGTACTCGAAATTATTTATTTTTATTGCATCTGTTAAGGTTTTATGCCCCTTGCCTTGGATAAATTCAATTTCTGATAAATAGAAAATGTCTATACCTGCCCTTAATTTTGAAGTTGTTTTCCTTATTCCTTTTCCTAATACTTTTAATCCTCCAAAATCCTTTGTAAAAATACTAAACAACTGATCAGCTTCACTTCTGTCAACTTTTTTAAAAATAAAACCTTTGGTCCTATAATGAACAAACATCCTATTTTATATCTTTTCCAAATACCTTTTCCAACAAGTTCAAATGTTTTCTTGCCTGTTTCTGCTCCATTTCGGTTTTGCCAGAAGTAGCTTTTCCTCTTAAAATCATTATTTCCTTTTTTAAACTCTCTTTGCTGCCATAACCAGTGCCAAGTTTGAATATTTTATCGGCATATTTAAGCCTCTCGGCTTCTGGAATACCTGTTTGTCCAAAAAGTTTACCTCCTTTGAATTTTTGTAAAATTCCTTCTTTTTTCGCAGAACCAAAACGATTCCAAAATGCTTGTTCAGAGGATTTTCCCGCTTCCTTAGTCCCTGTTTTCTTAATCTTCATTTTTTCGATTTCTGATTTTATTGATTTTGTAGGCACTGAATATTTTCTTTCAAAACTAGATGGCCTTTGCGATCCTTCTCCCCACATTCTTCGTCCAAATTGTTGTCCTTTATTTTCCATATAATAATTATTTTACTTTTTTGATGGATAATTGCAGCTTCTGGCCATTAACATTAATTTGTTTTCCTTTTTTTAATCCTTTAACTAAATCCAAATCTTTAGCTTTTGTTTCTTTTACAATCTCTTTTTCTTTTCTTAGCAATAACTCGCTAATATCATGTTCTCCTTCAAACTGGACTAATATCGCATCCTGAGGAATCAGTTTTTTCTCCTTTCTAATCTCTTGAATCTGCCTTATAACCTCTCTTACTAAACCTTCTTCTTTTAATGCTTTTGTAAGCTCTGTATTAAGCTTAATTTCTTTTCCAAAGCTTATTTCTTTAATATTAACCTCTTGTTTGATTAAATCCAAGAGCTGACTCTCGTTTTTTAATTCTTTATCTTTAATTGTTAACTCTTGCAAAGCTTGTCTTACTTTAATTTTAGCTTTTGCTCTTTCAGCCAAACCTTGAACCACTATTTCTCTAACTTTATCCATTTTTACATTTAATATTTTATCAACCGATTTCTCAACTGATTGAGGCCAATCTTCTAAATGAACAGATAGTTTTGCTTTTAATCCTGATTTTTTAAAATCCTGATAAATATGTTCTGCTAAAAAAGGAATAAAAGGAGAAGATAATTTTAAAATTTGAAAAATCACAAAACTCAAAGTCTGAGATGCCTGCTTCAGCTCTAAATTACTTTCAGGCTGCTGAAATCTTTTACGAGACCTTCTAATATACCAAAGAGACACTTCACTCATTAAAAACTTTTCAATATTTCTGGAGGCACTAGTGATATCATAATTTTCCAAAGATTTTGTGGCATTTAAAATCAATTCATCAAGCTTAGAAATAATCCACTTATCCAATATATTGTTTGAAACTGGTTTTTTAGTTGTAAAAAACTGACTATTGCTATAAGTTTTTAGAAAAACATATGAATTCCACAAAGGAAGTATGAATTTTCTCAAAGACTTTTCAGGATCTTTTTCTGAGAAAAGCTTTGGGTCACCTGGCTGATTAATAGTGTAAAAACTCCACCTAACAGCATCAGCTGAATATTTTTCAAAGATATACCAGGGATCAATAATATTTCCCTTTGACTTGGACATTTTTTCTCCTTTTTCATCTAAAAGATGACCTAAAGAAATAACATTTTTATATGCTGGCCCTTTGCCAAGTAAAGTTGAAATTGCCAGCAAAGTATAAAACCAACCCCTTGTCTGGTCTATTGCCTCGCAAATATAATCAGCTGGAAACTGCTTATTATCATCAATTAAACTCTTATTCTCAAAAGGATAATGATACTGGGCAAAAGGCATTGCTCCTGAGTCAAACCAGCAGTCAATAACCTCAGGCACTCTCTCCATAAGAGTATTACACCCAGAACAATGAAATTTGATTTTATCAATAAATGGACGATGAAGATCAAGCTGCATTTTTTTATTGTAAGGAAGGTCAGCAAACTTAACCTCGCGCCATTGACCAGTTTTAATAAGATCTTTTCTTTTTTTCCACCTCCAATCCACAATCTTTTCCAAAGGCCAACCTTTTAAAGTTTTTTCAAGAACAGTTAAAGGTGATTCATGAGAAATAATTAATATATTTTTATCTTTATACTTGTTATTTATTTCTTTAATGAACTTATAAACTCTTTTTCTAACATCAATATAACTTTCACCGCCTGGAAGTCTCGTTCCTATAAGGTCTCCTTTTTCCTTCCGATATTCCCAGGACAACCTTGCTTCTTTTCCATTAAATGTGCCGACATCAAATTCCCTTATCTTTTTACTGAACTTAACAGGAATTTTCAGCTCCTGCCCTACGATCTCAGCAGTTTGTTTTGTTCGCAGCAAATCAGAAGAAAAGATTAGATCAATACCATCTTTTGCCAACTGCTTGGCTGTTTTTAAAGCCTCTTCTTTCCCTTTATCAGTTAAAGGGCAATGTATTTTTTCAGGCCAGCACATTGACAGGTTTTTTTCTTTGGTCTGTCGTAAAGATTGACCATGGCGAAGAAGAAAATAACGATTAGTGTCAAATTTCTGCTTTACAATATCATTCACGCCTCCAATCATTTCAGTGTGCTTGCAGTTTTTACATTCCCAAACAGGAAGAGGTGTCCCCCAATATCTATCTCTAGCAATAGCCCAGTCTCTTACTTCTTTCAACCAATTCCCAAATCTCCCTTTTTTCAAATACGCAGGATGCCAATTAATCTTTTCATTATTGCTAATTAAATCTTTTTTAACTTTAGTTATTGTTATAAACCAGGTTTTTTTTGCGTAATAAAGAAGCGGGTTTTTACATCTCCAGCAAAATGGATAATCATGCTCATAAACTTCCTGTTTAAACAATAGCCCTCTGCCTTCTAAATCCTTGATAATTAAAGGGTCAGCATCTTTAAAATACATTCTTGCCCATTTTTCAACATTTAATCTGAACTTTCCTTCTTCATCAATGTTTAACAAAACTGGCAGTTTATTTTTCTTAGCAACCTCCATATCATCTACACCATAAGCTGGAGCAATATGAACCAGGCCGGTCCCTTCATCTAAAGTTACAAAATTCCCACCTATTATTTTATAAGCATTTCTTAAAACCTCATCTTCAGCTGGATAAAGAGCTTGATATCTTAAATTCAAAAGCTCTTTTCCTTTAAAATTACCAGTAATTTCACCTTCAATTCCAAGTTTTTTTATTCTTTCTTTGGCTAATATTAAAAATTCATTATTAACTTTAATTTTGGAATAAGTAAATTTAGGATTTAAGGCAACAGCAACATTGCCAGGTAATGTCCATGGGGTTGTTGTCCAGACTAAAAGAGAGGTATTTTTAAAATTAGGGCTAATAATTTTAAATTTAACAAAAACAGATGGTTCTTTTATTTTCTTATAACCATCGGCAACTTCATGGCTAGATAAAGGAGTTCCACATCTAGGACAATAAGGAACAACTTTAAAATCTTGTTTTAAAAGTCCTTTATTCCAGATTTGTTTTAAAATCCACCAAACAGATTCAACATATTCAGGATTATATGTAATGTATGGATTATTAATATCTATCCAATAACCCATTTTCTCTGTTAAATCCACCCAGGCCTTTGTAAAATTCCAAACAGAAGTTTTACATTTTTTATTAAATTTAGAAATTCCATAGTTTTCAATATCCTTTTTTGATTTTAAATCAAGCTTTTTTTCAATCTGAAGTTCAACAGGAAGACCATGTGTATCCCAACCACCTTTTCTTATCACCCTAAAACCCCTCATTGTTTTATACCTACAAACTATATCTTTAAACGCCCTAGCTAAAACATGATGAAGTCCTGGAGGCGCATTAGCAGTAGGAGGGCCTTCATAAAATATAAAATCACGAGCTTTCACTCGTTGTTTTATGCTTTTTTCAAATATATTATTATCTTTCCAAAACTTTAAAACTTTCTTTTCTGTCTTGAGAAAATTCAGCTTCATATTGTTTAAAATATCATTTTAAGCGTAAAAACGCAATCAGCTAAATTGGCTAAAAAGAAATTTGTGCGCCCTGCTGAAGTCTTCTTTTTACATCTTCTCAGGCGCTGAAATCCCCATTAGATCAAATGTATTCTTAAATACGTTTTTTGTAGCTAAAACTAAATTCAACCTTGCTTTTTGTAAAACTTCATCTTCAGTCAAAACTTTACAGTCATGATAAAATCTGTGAAATATTACTGCTAAATCAATTGTATATTGAGGCAACTTCTGAACCTGATAATCTTTACTAATATCTTCAATAATCTCTGGGAATTTGAGAAGTTGTTTTATTAAGGAAATCTCAGAGTCGTGTTTTAGTAAAGAATAATCAAGTTTCACTTCACTTGCTTTTACTTTTTTCAAAATACTGCAAATTCTGGCATAAGCATATTGTACATAATAAACTGGATTTTTTTGTGACTGTTCTTTTGCTAATTCTAAATCAAAATTCAAATGAGTATCTGATGATTTGTTTAAGAAAAAGAATCTTGCCACATCTTTACCAACCTCTTCTAATAATTCATCAACAGTAACATAAGTTCCTTTTCTTTTTGACATTTTCAATTGTTTTCCTTTCTCAAAAAGAGTAACAAATTGAAGAATAATAATATCAAGCTTGCCTTTATGACCAATAGCTTCAACTGCTGCTTGAAGACCAAGAATATCCCCAAAATGATCAGCACCCCAAACATTAATTACTTTATCAAACTTTTTTTTATTAAATTTATATTCATGATAAGCTATGTCTCCAGCTAAATATGTTTTCCACCCATCTTCTTTAACAACAACTCTGTCTCTTTGATCGCCAAACTTTTTAGACTTAAACCATAAAGCGCCTTCTTTTTCATAAATTAATCCTTTTTTCTTTAATCTTTCCAAAACCTTATCAACTGCTTTAGATTTATAAAAGCTTGTTTCTGAAGTCCACTCATCATATTTAATGCCAAAATTGTCAGTAGTCTTCTTGATCATTTCCTTAACAATAATCTTGGCCGCCTTTTCTCCCACTTTATAAGGATCTTTGCTTTTATTTTTTTTATTCAAATAATCAATGTAATCTCCTTTATACTGAGCTTTATCATCTTTTAAAACCGAATGTCCTAAAGTTAAAATCTGCATCCCATAATCATTAATATAATATGCTTTTTCTGTTTTATAGCCTGCTTTTTTCAAAACATTAGCCAAAACATCACCAACTGCTCCGCCTCTAGCATTACCTAAAGTTAAAGGCCCTGTTGGATTGGCAGAAATAAACTCAACCTGAATTTTTTTGTTTTTTCCAATGTTAAGCTGTCCAAACTTTTCTTTTTTCTTTAAAATTTCTTTGATTTGATCTTGTAAATACTTCTCTGAAATAAAAAAATTAATAAAGCCTGGTTTTACTATTTTAATTCTTTCAAACAAATTTGATATTTCAGTCTTAAAATTTTCAGTCAATAATTCTGCTGTTTCTATTGGATTTTTGTTTGTTTTTTTTGCAATTATCATTGCAATATTAGTTGAATAATCACCATGGATTTCTTTTTCAGGAATCTCAACTTTAATTTCCCCAACATCAAAACCGGCGAACTCTTTACTTTTTTGAAGTTTCTTAATCGAATCCTTTATTAAATCCTTAATTTTTTGTTTAATCATCTTTTTCCATTAGTTTAGCATGAAGCCTCATATGACCTTCTTGAATCCCCTCAGAGACTAAAGCTCTTAAAGCTGCCAGATTCTGAGACAGGCCAACAGAAGCTATGACGCAAGCTAATTCTGAAGCTGTTTTAATGTTTAAAATTTTTAAAGACAGCTTGCTTACTGGATGAGATTGGATTACTCCACCCACAACACCTACTGCTATTGGAACTATTATTTCACCAACTAAATCATTATTTTCATCTTTATTCCATTTGACTAAAGGCATATATCTTTCTGAGCTTGCTGCATAACCATGTGCTCCTGCCTCAAGTGCTCTCCAGTCATTTCCAGTAGCCAATGTCACTGCTCCCATTCCGTTTAAAATACCTTTGTTATTTGTTACAGCCCTATAAATATCATTTTCAGCAATAGCTTGAGCTTTGACAATGTTTTCAATCACTTCCTCTCCTTTAAAATCTTTTGTTATTAAAGATTCTTTTTTAACAATCCCTTTGGCTTTGGCAAGTCTTTTGTCAGCCAGATTGGAAACAATTTTTAAAAGCGCTTTTGAATCAGTAATTTTTTCAAGTAAAGGAGCCACAACTTCAACTATTGTATTAATAGTATTTGCTCCCATTGCATCTTTTGTATCTATAAACAAATGAATTCTTAAAAAATCTCCAATATTTGTATTTTTAAAAACTTTTATTTCTAAATCTCTGACACCGCCTCCTAAACTTAATAAATCAGATTTTCTAGAATTACCAAGTTCTATTATTTCTTTTTTATTTTTTAAAATATCTTGACTAGCTTTTTCAATACTGCTTATATCAGTTAAATAAATCTGTCCTATCATTAGATTTTCTAGACTTTCAGCTTTAATCCCTCCATTATCTCTTAAAAGCTTTGCCCCATAGCAAGCTGCGGCAACTACAGAGGGCTCTTCAGTGACCATTGGCACAAGATAATCTCTGTCATTTATTAAAAAATTAACAGCAATTGAATAGGGCAAAGAATAAGTGCCAATAACGTTTTCGGACATCTTGTCTCTTGTGTCTGAATCTAAAAATCCTTTTTTAATGATTTCCAGCTCCTTGTCAGTTAAATCAGTAAATTCTTGAACAATCTTTAATTTTTCATTACTATTTAGTTTGAAAAAACCAGGAATTCTGCTACTTTTCTTGTTATTCATTAATTTAAGGTTATCTGATTTTTCTGTTAAAATCAAAGTATGAAAGTAATTACTGAAAATAAAAAAGCATATTTTAATTATGAAATCCTGGAGAAATTTGAAGCAGGCATTGTTTTGATCGGCCAGGAAGTAAAATCAATAAAATTAGGCAGGATTAACTTAGCTGGAGCTTATGTTATTTTAAGGGAAGAAGAGGTGTTTCTAGTAGGAGCCAATGTTCCTCCTTATCAGCCTAAAAATGCACCAAAAAACTATAATTCAAAGCGAGCTAGAAAGCTTCTTTTAACTAAAAAGGAAATTAAATATTTAATAGGAAAATCAAGGCAAAAAGGTTTGACAATGATACCTTTGATGATTTATACTAGGAAGGGCAAAATAAAGATAGAATTTGGATTAGGAAAAGGAAAAAGAAAGATTGATAAAAGGGAATCAATTAAAAAACGTGAAATTGAAAGAGAAATTAGGAGAAATATAGGAAGAGAATTCCATTAAAAGGGGATGCCAAGATTCGACAGGAATTTGAACAAAATATGCAAGCAGAGCTTAAATCTCTTTAAACTTTAAAACAAAATAAGTGCCAATAATTTATTTGCACCAGCATTAGCTACAGTCTAATGTCGTCTACCTTGCTGATTCTCAATAGGCAAGAATAGGCGCAACTGCATTGAGATAGATAATTTTTTGGGAACTGGAAAAACTATCGAAAATCAACAGAACAACAATAGAGAACTTTTTCCCAATTTAAATTCTCTGTTTAAACTAATTGGGATAAGCTTGTAGAAGTGTTTTATGATAATTCTTGGACAAGGGCTCACCCCCTTCATCTCCACAAAAATTTGAAAAAAAGACCAAGAGTAAATATTCAAATAAGGGCAAGAGAAGTAAGGCTGATTGATGAATCAGGAAAGCAACTAGGAGTTGTTGCTTTTGAAGAAGCGTTCCAAATGGCTAAGGGGCGCGGTTTAGATTTAGTGCAGGTTACTGAAAAAGTTGATCCTCCAGTATGTAAAATTATAGATTATGGAAAATATCTCTACAGACTTCAGAAAAAAGAAAAAGATAAAAAAACCCAAAAAACAAGCGAGATTAAGGGAATAAGGCTAAGGTTTAATATATCTGAACATGATTTAGAAACCAGGGCCAACCAAGCAGAAAAATTTTTAAAAAAAGGGAAAATTGTAAAAATTGAAATGATTTTAAGGGGAAGGGAAAAAGGACTAACTCATTTTGCAAGAGAAAAGATAAGTCATTTCATGGAGGTTTTAAGTTCAAAAATTCCGGTAAGGGTCGAAAGAGACTTAAAAAGAGCACCAAACAAACTTATGATGATTGTTTCAGCTGATCAATCTCAGGAAGCAGAAAACAAGAAAAAAGAACAAGAGAAAAAATAGCATGAAAGCAAAAACAAAAAAAGCAATATTAAAAAGATTTAAAATTACAAAAACAGGAAAGGTCTTAAGAAGAGCTGTCGGGCTTTGTCATTACAGAGCAAAGAAATCAGGGAAGAAAATAAGGCAAAAAAGAAAGCTTGTCCCTTTGGCAGAATGTGAAGCTAAGAAAATTAAAAAACTACTTAAATATTCCAAATAACTATGGTTAGAGTAAAAAGAGGAACAACGGCGCATAAAAGAAGGAAAAGAGTTTTAAAACTTACCAAAGGATATCGCTGGGGGAGAAAATCAAAATATAGATTAGCCAAAGATGCTTTGGTCCATGCATGGACTCATGCTTTTAGAGATAGAAAAAATAAAAAAAGAACTTTTAGAGGTTTATGGCAAATCCAAATTAATGCTGCAGCTCGGGAAAAGGGAATTTCATACAGTAGATTTACCAATCTTTTGAAAAAAAACAAAATTGAACTTAATAGGAAAATATTAGCAGAACTAGGACAAAAACATCCTAAAATATTTGAAAAGATTGTTGAAAAGGTAGTTATTAAAAAACAAACTAAAAAAACCGCCTAAAAGGCGGTTTTAAAGTAGCTACAGTTTAATGAGCTCATTGGCTTTTTTTAGAACATTTTTTGCATTGTCAAAAGTTAGCTTGTTTAAAGCCTGTTCATAATTTAACCACTTGAAATCAATGTGCTCATGAGAAAGTTTTACTTTCCCAATTTTAGTTTCAGCTAAAAAGAATATGACAATTTTAAAAATTGTTTTGTTATTCCGCTTAAAAAAATATTCAATTTTCTCTTCAAACTCATTAATAAATTCAAGATCATTAATGCCTGCCTCTTCTTCTGTTTCCCTAATAATCGTTTGTTTCATTTCTTCGTCATCTTCGATTTTTCCTTTTACAAAATCCCAATGGCCCACCTCATAATGTAAAACAAGGTAATATATACTGCCTTTTTCTTTTCTAAAAATTATTGCGCCGGCTGATCTCTCTGTTGGCATATTATTTGAAATATTCCAGCAATTTATTTAAAGGCCGAGCATTAATAATGTCTTTTTTCTCTGCCCAACCACGACGCGCCTGGGCAACTCCTAATTCCACATATCTCATGTGACTCCTGTGATGAGAATCTGCATTAATAACCATTTTAACCCCAGCTTTTTTGCATCTTCTAATATTTTGACCATTTAAGTCCAGCCTAACAGGATGTGAATTAATTTCTAGAATAACACCATATTCTTTTGCAGTTTTAATAATTTTATCAAAATCAATTTCATATTGCTCTCTTTTTTTAAGAAGCCTGCCTGTAGGATGAGAAATAATATCAATGTGCGGATTTTTCATTGCTTTGATCATTCTATCTGTCATTTCATCTTTTTTCATTTTAAAACTTGAATGAATTCCAGCAATAACATAATCTAATTTTTCTAGTGCTTCATCTTTAATGTCAATTGATCCGTCTTTTAAAATATTTGTTTCAGCACCTTGTAGAATTCTGAATTTTGATTTTTTCCTTTTAAATTTTTCATTTAATCTATCTATTTCTTTTCTTTGTTTTAGTAATTGCTTTTCATTTAAACCATTTTCAATTCTCAAAAATTTAGTGTGGTCTGAAATGCCAATGTATTGATATTCTAAACTAATTGCTTTTTTTGCCATTTCCAGTATTGAATTTTCACCACCATTCCAATCAGAATGGCAATGCAAATCTCCTTTAATATCTTTTAATTCAATAAGTTCTGGAAGTTTATCTTTTAAGGCCAATTCAATTTCGCCTTGATTTTCTCTCATTTCAGGAGGAACCCATGCCATACCCAATAACTCATAAATCTGTTTTTCATCTTTTCCTGCAATTTTCTTTCTTCCTTTAAATAAACCGTATTCATTTAATTTTAATCCTTTTTTTATTGCAATTTTTCTAGTTGCAATATTGTGCTCTTTTGAACCAATAAAATACTGCAGTGCTGAACCATAGCTATCTCTAGGAACTACTCTAATATCAACATCAAAACCCTCCTTCATTCTTATCGAAGCCTTGGTTGTTCCTTTACTCCATACTTTTTCAATCCCGTCCAAAGTTATAAAAAAATCCATTACTTTCTTTGGTCTTTTAGAGGCCACTAAAATATCAACATCTCTTATTGTCTCTCTCATTCTTTTTAAAGAACCGACTATATCAATTTTTTCAACTTCTTTTAATTTTTTTAATTTTTTATAAATATCCTGGGCTGTCGGCAATATTTCTGCTAAAAGAAATCTTCCTTTTTCTTTTTTTAAAAATTCAATGCCTTGCAAGATGTTTTGTTCAGTTTTCTCCCCAAAACCAAAAAGAGGCGCTATTTTATGCGCTTTTGCTGCTTTTTCCAGCTGCTTTACATTTCTAATCCCTAATTTCTGATATAGGGTTTTAATTTTTTTAGGACCCAAGCTCTCAATAGCAGTAAGGCTACTCACATCAATAGGTGATTCCTTTTTTAATTTTTCATAATACTTAATTTTTCCAGTTTTTAAATATTCCTCAATCTTTAAAGCAAGATGTTCTCCTATTCCTGGAATTTCTTTTAAACCTTTGAGTCCTTTTTCTTTATAAATCTCTTCTATGTTCTGATCTAAATTATCTAAAGTCAAGGCTGCTCTATTATAAGCATAAGGCCTAAAAGCAACTTCATCCATTTCTAAATACTCTGAAATTTTATAAAATATTTTAGCAATTTCCTGATTTTTCATGACTCTTAAAATGGTAATCTAGAACGAGGAACTATTGGAAGAACCTTATTATGCGGAGCAACATCACTTTTAATGATTAACAAAAGCAGGGCTGAGATAAAAGTGAATGCGCTCACTAGAATAAAAACGATTTTAAAACCAAACACTGCAACCAAAATTCCACCCGTAGCTCCAGCAATTCCTGAACCAAAGCCTAAGCTTGTACTCCTTAATCCCCATTCATATGCTTCTTCTCCTTTATCAATATGTCTTGTAAACACAGCTGACCAAGAAGGTATTACCATTGCCATTGCAACAGCCTGAACACACTGAGCAATATAAATATGTAAAGGTTCTGAAGAAATCATGAATATGAAAGGGACAAAACCGCTTAAAAATGTTCCAAAAAACATAAACCAGAAATCATCTTGCTCACCATGGTTTTTATCTAAGTACCTCCCAATTGGAATCTGCAGAATTGATTTCAACATCCAATAAGTCAATGACGCAAAGCCAGCGACCTGAGCAGCATGAGCAATACTATCAACTGCAATGTTTTGCATAATAAATATAGCAAAAACAGGTCCAACAAAACCCCAACCAGCAGCCATTACAAGATCACTAACTATTAAAGTCTTGATAATCTTATTTATAGGTGTTGACATATAGTTAATTATACATCATTTTCAGTAATAAACTCCCCTGCTTCTTCAACTTCTTTAAAAAATATATTTTTAAAAAAACCTATTCCAACTCTAAGTACCATCATAATTCCAAGTAAAGCCACCAATAACTCTGCTCCCCTGATTATCATTGTAAAGGCAGTTGCGGACGATAGAGTTAATCCTAAAGATTTAAAAGCAAAAGTTTGGATTGCTTCATGAGAACCTAAGGCTGTAGGAATCGGAATCATTGCTGCAAGATATGTAAAACCTAAAAGAGAAAACGCTGACAGAACTTCAATATTTTTCCCTAAAAAAAGAACTAAAACCCAGGCTCTCAAGCACATTACTCCTGCCCGCAGGAATGACAATAAAAAGCTTTTTTGCATAAATTTATTTTGCCATTTGAAAAAATCAAAAATCTCTTTTTCAGCTTCAAAAAAAAGATTGTTTTTACTATGTTTTTTAAAGCCAGTAATTTTAAAAAGGAACTTAACAATGCTTTCTTTTTTTGAAATCTTGAAATAGAAATATGCAATTGCTGAAAAAAATATTAAAAACACGCCGCCAAAAATCATTAATAGATTTTTTGAAGGCAAACCAATTTTATATAGAAAATAAAAGCTTCCTAAAACAATTACTATTAAATTAATTGTCCACTCCAGCACCCTGTCAATAAACACTGATGCCATTATTTTTGACCAGGAAACCTTATTTTTTCTTCTTATGACATAACCCCTTAAAATCTCTCCAGCCCAAACAAGAACAGGCGCTAAAAACATTACGCTAAAACCTGCTAAAAATGCTTTTAAAAGTTCGAAAAAAGAAATTTTAACATCTTGCGCTCTTAAAATCTCTTGCCACTTTCTATTGCCAATAAGTATTACAATAAACGTTAAAGTAAAAATGATTATGCCGTGAGTACCGGTGAAAAGAAGGAAAGCAGACCCTATTTCGCTCCAGCCAACAATTTTACCAATCCATAAGAAAATACCAATTCCAATAAAAAGAGAAATTAAAAAAAGAAATATTTTTTTCATTATTATAAATTATATCAGCAATAAAAAACAAAACAAAACCCCTCTACTAAGAGGGACTTTGTTCATACAATCAAAGGTATTTGACTCCGCTTCTGTTCAGCTCTGAAATAAAAAGACTATTTACATAATTCATTCCCTGGAGTTATTCCATCCCACGTAAGATCTCCGAAGATTACATCAGTCACAGTTGTCACATAGCATCCCGAAGGAGCGTTTTTCAATGAGAATGTCACTATTCCATCATCACCAGTTGTTCCAGTCTCAGGCCAGGAACTTCCTGTTGTCGTGTTGTCCAAAATAATCGAAACCGACGCGTTGCTTACCAAATTACCGAAATCGTCAACCAGTGCAAGAGTAGTATCCAAGTGCTTGTCGCCATTCCTTCCGCCCTCGGTGATATAAGTAATAGAATCAACGATCACTTCTGTGGATTCGGCTGGTACTGTGGTTACAGTTACAATCGCTGTATCATTTGAAGTAAGCCCGCCATCGTCAGTTACGGTCAAGGTAACAATATATTCCCCTTCAGCAGCATAAATATGCTCTACCGTGATTCCGCTAGCAGTAGCTCCATCGCCAAAGTTCCAATCGTAAGAGACAATTTCCCCGTCATCAGTTGAGCCAGAACCATCAAAGTAAACCGTGTCATCTATGTAAGCTGATTGATCAGGCCCTGCATTAGCTATTGGTGAATCGTTAACATTGTCAACCAAGACACTAATTGAATCACTGGCTGTCTGAGAAGCAGTATCAATGGCTGTGGCAGAAACGGTATGACTGCCGTCAGAAACAGTAGTAGAATCCCAGGAAATCTCATAAGGACTTTCAATATCAGAACCAATCAAGCCACCGTCAACATAAAAGTCAACTTGGGTAACACCTACATCATCTGTAGCATCGGCCGAAATCGTTATTACTCTTACAACTGTTGAGCCATCCAAAGGATTGGTAATTGAAACTGTGGGAAGATTATCAACTGGACCAGCTGTCCAAGCAAGAGCAGCTGCAGCATCAACTAATCCCCAACCAAAAATCTCATCCCAACCAGTAGTTCCTAAATCCTCAGCCGTAGCTTCAATAGCAGCTCTAACATTATCTGGACCAGTAACTCCATTGGCAATGACTAAAGCGGCTACCCCAGCTATATGAGGAGAAGCCATTGAAGTTCCTTGGTAGAAATAATAACCAAAGTCATCAACTTTTCTGCCAAAAGTCTGTTGTAAAATTCCATCGCCATAGCCATCATTGTTTTGATCAACATTTACATCTCCACCCGGAGCAACAATATCTAAGCTCAAGCCATAGTTAGAATAATACGCCCTTGTTTCATCATAGCGAGTTGCTCCTACAGCAATAACATAGTCATCGTAGGCGGCTGGATAACTAATAGTGCTAGAATTATCATTACCAGCTGCTGCTACTACTGTTACCCCATGATTGTAAGCATAAGCAACAGCATCTTTTAAGGTAGTTGAGTCAGCGCTACCACCCAAACTAAGGTTAATTACCTGAGCTCCATTATCAGTAGCATAATAAATGCCAGCAGCAACATCAGCATAAGTCCCAGAACCATTTCGATCAAGGACTTTAACAGGCATCAAGCAAGTACTAAAAGCTACTCCGGCTACTCCCAAGTCATTGTTGGTGCTTTGAGCAACTGTTCCTGCCACATGAGTTCCGTGCCCTTCATCATCGTTAGGATGAGTATCATCATTGACAAAATCATAACCAGTAACAAAACAAGTTTGGGCTAAATCCGGGGCTTGCTTGTATCTGTTATAATCCTCATAAGCTATTCCAGTATCAATAACAGCCACGGTCACTCCTAAACCACTAGAAATATCCCAAGCCGCTTCCATGTTAATCCCACCATATTCAGAATTATCCATATGCCACTGATAGCCATAATAAGAATCATTAGGGGTCATCTGGGTATGGGCAATAAAGTTTGGCTCAGCATACTCAACATCTTCTCTCTCTAGATATCCTCTTACTTCCTCTCCAACCATGCCTTTGGAAACCTTAATTACTCTAAAGGATTCCGTATCTCCCTTGAATCTAACAATAATCTCATCTGGAACATATTCAGCTTTACTATTGTTAGAATCTATTTCGTTAAGAAGAGGCTTAGCAGAAACAAATCCTCCAAAAATCAAACTAAATAGTGTTATTGAACTTAATATCGCAATTCCTATTTTTGTTCTTTTCATATTTTTACATTTAATTAACTTTTAAATTCTTCGACCTTTGAAATTAGTTTATTTTATAATTCTATTTTATTTCATTGAACAGTTTTGTCAAACTTTCAAACTAAAAGCCGTCTTTAGGACGGCTTTTAGAAAACGTACAATTCAGAAGTTTAGTTTACCTTAACGCTATTCACACTGCCTGCTGGCCAAACACATACCTTATCTGTAGAGCCATTGATAACTTCTTCACCATTAACAAAGAGACCGCTTGTTAAAGCATATTTGCCCTCCTCAGCGTGCTCTAGCGGCGCATAGGTCTGATCTGGCTCTTCGCAAAGAACATCAGCACCTACAAATACCGGTATTGCCAATACTAACATCATTGAAATTAATAATAAAAAAGATAATTTTTTCATATTTCTTATCTAATTGTTTATTATTCGGTCATTCTTGACCTTTAGATAGTTTATTCATTTTATTTCTACTAAATCAACCCGTCAAGATAGCGTCCTAACCCCCTCAGCTGGAATCTTTGTCTCAATAATAACTCCTCCAGCTTTTTCTATCGCTTTTTTTATACTATTCAAATTCTCTCTATCAGATAGGACAATCATGCAATCTCCTCCACCAGCTCCTGACAATTTAGCGCCATAAGCTCCAGAATCAAGCGCTACTTTTATTAAACTTTCAAGTTTTTTAGAACTTACCCCAAGCTTTCTTAATAAATCCTGATTTAAATTCATAAGATGTCCTACTTTCTTCCAATCTTTATTTTCTATTTCAACCTTTGCCAAATTAACTATATTTTCAATCTCATTAAAAATCCCATTGATCCTTTCAGGTTCTTTTAATAATTTTTCACCTACCATTTTAACCAAGGTAGGCGTATCTGCCTTAACGCCAGTATAACCAACAACCAATGGCATGTCTGTAATTTCGATTGGTTTTATAATCTTTCCACCTGTAACAAAGAATAATATCCCTCCATAAACTGCAGCTGCCACGTCAAAACCAGAACCCAAACCCTGAACATCTAAAACTGTTTGATAGGAAAGATCAAAAATATCTTTTTCATTCATCTTTATCTTAAATAACTCTGACAAACCCTTAATAGCTGAAACAACAACAGCAGAAGAACTTCCTAAGCCGATCTTATCTGAAAATTCGCTTTGAGTTTTAATATCTAAACCAAATTTTACATCATATTTTTTAAAAAAGTTCCTTATAGCAGCTAGAATAAAACTCGATTTTTTAAAGTGAGATTTTTCCAAAGAGGAAATGTCCTGATTTTTAAAATTTAAATCAGGCGCAGTTAAGAAAATGTTATTGTCATTTCTTTTTTTCAAAGAAACACTAATTCTATGCTCAACAGAAGCCACAATACATGGCCTATCATAAACAACAGCGTGTTCACCAAATAATATTAATTTTCCAGGAGCAGAAGCTTTAATCATTTAAAATAAATGGTTTTCAATTAATTCTGAGCCCTGACCAGGCTTGCAGACAATAACGTCCTTTACGCCACTAAGGTCCTGTAGTTTCTTTTTAATCTCTGAAACCTGATTTTCCAAAGCAATAATTTTAACCTGCGGCCCTGCGTCAATTGTAAAATAGGTTTCAAACCCATTTTCTCTCCAAGACTTAACTGCATGAATTATCTCTAAGGTTGCTGGCATCCAGTAAATTATTGAAGGTTGAGTTGTAGTCATTGTTGCATGCATTTTTAAACAACTAGATTCAGCAGTAGTTCCAACAAGCGTAAAATCTTTATTCAGAATCCCTTTTCTCATACTTTCTAAATCCTTTTCAACCGTATCAAGCCAAACAGGATACATTAGTGAAGTTTCAACTGTTTGAGCCATGCCTGCACGACTGGATACTTTTTTAACTTCTGTTGAAACAATTGTTATAATCATCCGGAACTCTGACCAATACTCCGGTGAAGCAACCTGTTTTGCATAACTATCAGTTCCATCATCTTTATTCCCTTTTAACCACTCAACAAATCCACCCACACAACTTCTTGTTGACGAACCACTACCCTGACGGGAAATGATTGATAATTCTTTTGGATTCAAATCCAATCCAGCTGCTTTTGTTGCAGCCAAAGTCAGTGCAGCAAAGCCTGACGCTGAGCTAGCCAGTCCTGCTGCCGTAGGAAAGTTATTTTTGCTGACAATCTTTGCTTTTTTTTGAATTCCAGACACTTTTCTAATTAATTCCACATGTCTTGTCACTTTTTCCAGTTCTTTTCCCTGAATTTCTTTTCCGTCTAAAATGAAAGTGTCATTTTCATAGTTGCCGAATTCAACTGTAGTAGTTGTGTTAAGACTGTCTAAAGTTAAAGACATAGAACTGTTGTTTGGCAAAAACAGTTTTTTGTCTCGTTTTCCCCAATATTTAACTAGAGCAATGTTGACATTAGCAATTGCAGTTGCTTTCATATAGTTTTAACTCCTTTTACTCCAATTTTTGCCTGAAAAGACTTGAAGCCATTTTGTGCAAAAATCTCTTTTAACTTAAATATGTCTTCTTGGTTTCTCATTAAGGCTAAACAGCAACCTCCGCCCCAGGCTCCGGTTGGCTTAACTCCCAAAGCATTGTGCTTTAAGGCAATCTCAACTATTTTATCCAGCTTTGGAGTTGAAATGTTTAGTTTCTTTAATTCTTCATAATATTCTGTCATTAACCCACCGAAAGCATTTAAATCCTGCAAGTCCAGAACCTTTAAAGCTTTTTTAGAAATGTTGTCCAGAGAATCTAAAACAGAACCAACAAATTCAGGATTTTCCTCTGCTTGTTCTCTTACATAAGAAACCGTTCTTGATGTTTTTGATTTTTCGCCACTGTCTACAATCAATAAAGGAATCTTAAAATCAATTGCCAAAGGATTGATGCCTTCTGATTTTCTATATTTTACGTAACCACCAAAAGCAACAGCATTGTTGTCAATGCCAGAAGGAGTGCCGCCATGGGCTATAACGTCGCCACAATAAGCAAAATCAGAAACATCTTTTTTAGAGAAATTCTCTGTTAAGCACTTTAACGCTCCCAAGCTAATGGCTGAAAAAACAGCTGAGCTTGAACCCAAGTTTTTAGGCACTTCAGAATCAATTTCAATATCTAGTGGTTTAAAACCGTGTTTTTTAAAAATGTTGGCAAGAACAAAAAAGCTTGGAATAAGCTCATTGTTTTTATAGATTTCCTTTATTTTATCAAAGCTTTTTTCTTTTATGAGGCTGTTGATATTTTCATATAAAGCAAGCAGCTCTTTTTCCTCCAAGGATTTAGTTAAATTTAAATTTCTTGACTTAATAAAAACAGCTTTTCCCGGACAAGGAAAAGCTTTTATCTTACATCTTTTGTCAATACTGCAAGCAATGCCAAGTTTATCATATACAACAGCGTGCTCCCCAAACAAAATAATTTTACCTGGACTAGATACAGTTATCATATTCATATATTAGAACAGCACCAGATTGTTTTCCAAAAACAATATTATTTCTGGAGCAATTTCTTCCCAGTTATAGTAATGACCTGGCAGCTTTAGAGCATGACCAAGAGAAAGTTGTTGGCCAGAAACTTTTGCTAAACTCCATTTTATTGGCGCCTTAAAAAAGGCTGGAAGCAATAT
>JANBVL010000007.1 GCA_024238995.1 Patescibacteria group bacterium | reverse complement strand
CTGCCTTCTATGCCAGCTTATGAACGCAGAATAATTCATCTGGAATTATCAGAAAGAGCAGATATCGCCACTGATAGCATTGGCAAAGAACCGGAAAGAAAAGTGATTATTAGACCGTATTCATAATTTAATAATCAGTAAATCACAAAAGAAGGAATAAAAAAAACAGCTTCAAGTTTATGGAAGACATTGAATTCTTCTATAAATCTTTGAAGTTTTTTTCTTTTTTTAGTTTCTAAATGTCTCTTAGCGACTCTATACTAAGAGTAGTTAATTCAGGATTAATTACTTGTAAAATTAGAAATGAAGTTAATATTATTATTAATCCAAAAATAGCAGAGCTTATTATATCTTTAGCTTCTCCAAGAACAGATGGATTTCCAGCAGAACTAAGCCACATAAAACCTCCTCTTACCAACATTGCAAATGCCGCAAAACCAGAAACACTTATAATAAAGTAATATAACCAAGCAACTATTTCATTAATATCTTGATTCTCATTTAAATCAAACTTGTTATCCTCTGGGCCAAGTGTCGGGTATTTTAAATTTAAGTCTATTACTGCTGAACAAATACTAGGTATCACTAAAAAGGAGATCAAAATAATTGCTAATATAATTTTCTTATCAAATTTCAACATTTTATTTTATATATATATTATACTTAACTTTTAAGTTCAGTGTAAATAGTAATCGTCCAAAGAGGAACAACGTCTCCAATAGCAGGGATTGCTTTAACAGCTAAATTTTTACCATATTTTTTAAAAAACTTACCTAATCCTTTTGATACTTGTTTGCTCATTTTTCCTTTGCCTCGTTGAATGCCACCACCTCGGAATATTGACCAAATAGTAACAATTACAAAGCCAATAGCATAAACAATTTTAGAAAGGATCAAGCCAACACCCAAAGCTATAATAAGAATAGCGCAGATTATACTAAGAAGATCGAGTATTATTCCCACACTCATCATTAAAACTGCTTCTGGACTAAGTAAACTTGTTTTTTCTGCCATAATTATATTCCCTCTTTAATCTCTTTAATCTTAGCTGCTTCTTTAGGACTGGTAGTGATTATTTGGTCTTCAGCATATGATGCAACTGATTTTATAGCAACATGTTTTTGCCCGGCAAAGAATATTCCCTCACCAACTTCTGCTTCCAATAGCAGATACTTCTCTCCTTCAGTTAGATTGAAGGTCTTTTGGACAACATCAATTGTTGCTGGAGATTGCTTCATTATGATTTGTAAAGATGAGTTAGTGATAATTGGCTGTCCATAGGAAGATTTCATAAAATCATTAACATCTTGAGTGATAGTAGTGACTCCTAGCCAGTATTTTCTGCCACGCTTACAAATCCCGTAAAGAAACGATGCTCCATCTTCATTTTGCATTATCCACCAAGCCTCATCAACCAATAGTATTCTTTTCTTCATTTCAGTTTTTATCTTATTCCAAATATATCTCATAACAATGAACAAAGCCATTGGTCTTAGTTCGTCTTCAATATCCCTTATTCCAAAAACAATAAATGGTTTTTCCATTGAGATATTGGTTGGTTGATTGAAAAACTTGGAAAATGTTCCTTTTGTGAATTTTCTAACACGCCTTACTAAAGATTCAGCGCCTTCCATGTTTTTTAAAATTTCCTCAAAATCTTCCATTAAAGGTATTCTTTCATTCCAAGCAGAAGGATCGCTTTCAGGAGTGATATCTTTTGCAGCATAAGTTTCAGTTAGAGCCTGGTCAATGATTGCATCTTCTTCAGACGTTAATCCACCTAACATTATTCTTAAAAGACCTACCAAATTAATTACATTTGAGCGCAACACATCTTCTGGTTTTTCATCCTGTCTTGGTATAGGCAAATCAAATGGATTAATATGATTATCTGAGGCCAGTGAGATATTGAAAAATGAGCCCCCTGTTGCATCAGCTAAGTATTTATACTCATTTTCAGGATCAAGAACCATTACTTCAACTCCAGTCATTAAATATCTTAAAATTTCTGTTTTTACAAAATATGACTTTCCGCTTCCCGATTTACCGAAAATTATCTCATTCGCATTTTCCAGACTGAACCTATCAAACAGAATCAAAGAATTATTATGCCTATTTACGCCATAAAGTATTCCTTCATTAGAGCTTAAATCAAAAGAAACAAAAGGGAAAATTGAAGATAAAGGTCCAGTATTCATTGTCGTGTGAACTTGAAGCTGGTCTAGTCCATAAGGGGCTGAAGTATTAAATCCTGCCATTTGCTGATAAAGAGATGGTTTAATATAGATTAAGCGTGATTCTAGAATTGACCTTAATTTAGTTTCAATATTCCTTAATTGCTGGGCAGTATCTCCATAAACTGTTAAATAAACACCAAATCTAAACATTCTTTCCTGGGCTGTTTGGAGCTTATCTCTTAAGGCTTCTAAATCTTGGTAAGCAATTTCTAATGTTGGGTCTCTGATTAGTCCTTTTTCTTCTCTTTCACTAATTTCAGCTACTACTTCTGTCACTTTTTTTCTTAATTGCTTTAAAACCAAACTAGTGTTAATTGGATGAACATGGATAGCAATATCCATTGGAGTATCCATATTAATAATCGGAGAAAACCAGCCTGTGCTTAAATATCTTGGATAAGAAAAAATGAAAAAAGACCTAGCCATTTTTTTGCCCAGCTTCAAATGATCTGAGGTAGCAGTTAAAGAAGAAGGAGCAATGATATCTTTAATATCTATTGTCGGTGCTTCAAAAAGCTGCTCAGGAATTTCTTGTTTTTTCTTTTTAAAAAATGGGAATTGAATCACGTTAATATGTGGTTACATTGTTAATTCAGGCGGTATGTCTGGATAATACCCGACTTCAGCTTCTTCTGGATGGTATAAACTCCAGAAAAGTTCAATTAATTCAGAAGTGTTTAAGGGAACAGACTGAAGACCGCATCGTCTCAGACCCAAAGCAACAAACTCCAATCTTTGCCAAAGCTGGTTCTTTGCTCTTTGGAATTTTTCTTCTGTTAAAGATGAGGTTTTTTGTTTTTTCTCTTCAGCAGTTAATCTTGGCAGTTCAATTAAGCTAAAAGGTACTATCACAAAAAACTGCTTAGACATTATTGCGCTGCCTCTTATCATCTCTCTAATAAACTTCTGGTATTCAGTAATTTGAATCTTTAAAAGTTCATTTTTTTGTTTAGCTTCTAATTCTTTTAATTTTTCCAAATAACCAGTAATGTTTAGTTTTTTCGATTGAACAACCATTTCAATGGAAAAATCCAAGGAATTTAAGAAATTCTGAAATTGAAAAGTTATGGCATTTTGTTCTTCTTCTGATTTCAATGCAAAATTACTTGAGGAAACCATTAATACCCCCCTTAAAGCTTTATTCCTTAAAATAATTACTCCTTCCTTAATCTTGTCTATTTCTATTACTTGTTGAGTAGCTGCATTTGCCATATTACTTAGTTTTTGTTTCTATTTCAGTTTGAATATTTTTCAACTGGCTTTTCTTAACAATCTTTAAAGACGTTTCTTCTTCTTTTTTCTCTGCCTTTTTTTGTTTCAAGATTGAAATTGTTCCTTGTTTTCTCTTCCACAAATACATTTTAGGCGTAAGCTTGAACCTTAGAAAGCTTCCAATAACACCAGGAAGTGATCTTCCCCCAATTTTTAAAAATGCCAATGCCATGCCTCCTCCAACTAGCACGACAGAAGCTAAAAGAAATAATGGGAAAGAAACACTAAAATATAGAATAAAACAGATTGCTCCTGCAATGCCAATATATGTAAACTGCTTAAAAGTTAAAGGCCCCACTATTTTAGCCTCATGTTCAATAAATTGAGGAACAGTAAATCTCATAATTATTCTACAGGTTCTCTATAAGTATCTTTTTTTCCTGTTTTTACAGACTCTTTCTTTATTGGCCCTGGAATTTCCATCTGAGCTGGTGGAGTGATTTCCATATTATAAATGTCTTCCAAGCTTCTTTTCACAGGAAAGAAAATGAAGCGGTTAATTTCCTGAGCTATTTTTTTTGCTACATTTTTATCTAATTCTAATTTCTGCTCAATGGTTTCTTGAAATTCATCAGGCCTTAATATGCCCAGCAAAACATCGCCAGTTGTGCTGGCAATTTGCGGAACCTGTTCTACTTTATACCTGTCACAAATATCAAGAATGCTTCTGGCTGTTTCTTCAGATAAAAGTTGGGTTTTTAATTCGTCAGAGAGCTTTTGGAATAGCTCCCAGTATTGTTTTTTTGTTAAATTTTTAGGCATAAATTTAGCTATTGACAAATTTATAATATAATGTTATCATTTGGTTAGTAATTCGGCATAAATTTTATGCCGAAGTCTAAAAATGGTGAAAAAAAATGACATCACGAAATACAATTAAAAGAATTAAAACAAAATCAAAGAAAGAAGAAAAATTGTTAAAAAAGACACTCAAGAAGGAGAAAAAAGTGGTAAAGGAATTAGAGAAAACTCTTGACCAAATCTTGAAAACTCAGGATTTAAAAGACGAAGTGACTGAAGTTCAAAGAGAAAGTGATTCTATATTGACACAGTTACCGACTCCTCCAGCTCCAGCTACTCCAGCTCCAGCTACTCCAGCTACCCCCTCAACTCCCTCTCCAACTCCAGCTACTCCAGCTACCCCCTCAACTCCCTCTCCAACTCCAGCTACTCCAGCTACTCCAGCTACTCCAGCTACCCCCTCAACTCCCTCTCCAGCAACTCCAGCAACTTCAGCAGCTCCAACAGCTCTAATACGATTTGCGAGTGTACCAGCTCAGCAGAAAGCTATTGACAGTGGTTTGACGGTTGCCGATATCTCCTTGATTATTGCATCTTCTGCTCGTGGAATTACAGTGTCAGATATTGATGATTACATAGCGATAAGAGCTGCCACTCCCACTCCATAGTGTCTATTCATAGGGATTCAATCCATAGGAAGTAAGGTTTATAACTTTACTCCTTTTTTTTATTTCCAAAGATCTTCTAATTTTGATTCAATTTCTTTTTCTATAGCTTCTTGAGTTTTCTTTACTTTTCTTTCCATATTTTCAAATCTTCTTTCAGTTTCTTTTAGAAGCTTATATATATCGCCTGACGTTGGCCTATTCGCTTGTTTCCAGGCTTTCTTAGCTTTTTTCAAATTTTCTCGATACGGCTTCAATGATTCATCCGTTTTACCAAATCTCTTTTCGGTTTTTCCAATTCTTCTTTTAATTTCAGCTTCCGGAGGAATTGTTTTCTTTTCTTCAGTCACAATTTGTTTAATCAGCCCCTTTTCTTTTTCTGATATGTCTTTTCTATAATAATCTCTAAACATTAATGTTTCTTTGCCTGTGTATTTTATCTTCATTTCCCTTTTTCCTATTGTAGCCTTATTTTCTATTCTTTTCTGTGCCTTGTTAACCACTTCTTTCACTTCCCTTCGTTCTAAGTGTTTACCGGGGAGTTTAAATCCTAAATTCTGTGCGGCATTTCCATGAAGCCAAAGAGTAAGAGGAGGATTTTTCTCAGCGACTTTCTCAACAGTCTCTTTCCCCTCAATTTCTTTTTGTATGCCTTCTACAATGTGTCTGCCAAAATTTTTACCAATTTCAGCCATTTGGTTGCCGTTAAGCGTGTCTACCATGGCTTTCTTTACAGTGTCGTCTGTAAGAGATTTTTCTGACATTAATTTCATATCCGAAGGTTTTATCCCAGCCAGCATTTTCCTTATTGGTTCCTTCTTTATTTCTTCTCCTTTATGAATAAGTTCCTCGCCTTTTTTACGAAGCATTAGCTTTTCTATTGGATTGATAGCTATTTCTGCCTTCTCAATTTCAGCTTTACCTTCATCAATGCTGGTTTGTCCTTTTTGCCATTTTTCTGGTTCTACTACTTGAGCCGCCCTTTTCATATCATAAAGTTGAAGTGATTTTCTGTTTCTATTTCCAGCTTCTTTGACGTATTTCTGATATTCTTTTGTTCCAAAAATACCAGCCTTTTCAGCTTTTTCTAAAGTTCCATCTTCCATCATAGCTTCCATTGTCCCGATTATTTTAGGGGTAGCGCCAGGAAGAGCGCTTTTAGTCAGAGCTGATTGCAATTTAACCATTTGTTTTCCCTCTGCTTTTCCTTTCGTCGTCTTTTTTGCAACTTCTACATCTGCTGTCTCTGATTCTTGTTTTGCTACCACCATTCTTCTTCCAGTTTTCTCTGTGATTGTTCCTGTTTTTCGGCGTAAAGCCCAACCCCATTTTCTAAGCCTTCCTGCTTTTGCTATTTGTCCTGGGGTTTTAACACCAGCCAGCCTTTGTCTTTCTCCCCATGCTTGAATTCCTGCTCCAGCTTTTCCTGCAATCGGTAATGCTGCTCTCTTTCCTGTTATTTTTGCTACCTTTTTTCCAAGCTTACTAGCTCCTCCATATATCCGTTGGGCAATTCCTGGCGCAGATTCAATAGAAATCATTATTCCAACAATTAGTATAAATATTGCGATCATTGGTCCTAAGATAGCTCCAATAATAGCACCAAAAGGACTATCAGGATTATTTAGTTCTAGCACTGCCCTTCCGTCTAAAATGAAAGCAGAAAGATAAAGGAAAAAACCAAGAGGTATGCCTATAACTGCCCACTGGATAAGTGTTTCCCACCATTTATTCCAATGTAATATGCTAGGAAAAAGCGCTTTAACTGTTGGAGATTCTGGTAAGATTTGAGATAAGAAAGCAATTGGCGCTAAAATTACCAGAACCCAAAGTATTATAAATCGAACAAAAAACAAAAGGAAAACTAAAAGATAAACAAAAGTAGCAATGTTGTAAAAGATGATCATTATAATTCCCTTTATGACGATGGGAATTACAACGTTAACAACATCTTTAGGATTAGCAACGCTAAAATCTGGATCTAGCAGGTCTTTCATGTCTTCCATTATATCAATACCGATGTCAATAGGGCCAAAAGCATTACTTACTTCTGTAAAGAAAAAATTAGTGAAAAGATTTGCAATATCAACAATGAATCCAACCATGACCGGTGTGAAATTAATTAAAAGAGCAACCATAAGGAGCTTGGGCAATATTTTTCGTGCTTCATACTCTCTCATTTTAAGAATTGTTGCCAAGCCGATCATAGCTAAGATTAAAATGATAAACATGTTGGCAAAATTCCTAGTAAATTCAAACCCTACGTTAACTGCTTCAAATGTATCGGGCCCTGGGACCACCTTGATTGATAAAGATTCTTGTATTAACCAGCTTAATAGGGAAGCAACAAAGGTAAATATACTTGAAGCTACTAAGCCTAGAATTCCTATGACAAGAACTAGAACAACAAAAACCATCCGGATAGGAAGAGTAAAAATATATATTATTGGACCTAATATGTCATTCTTGAGATCCTTTAAACTATAAAGAGCTTCAGCAGCTTGGAAATTAAAAACACATAAAAATATTCCTAGAATTATTCCTAGAATCAGAATTTTCCTATTATAAGAAAAAACAGAGTTCAAACGTTTTTTAAAATTAGAAAATAATTTAAACAATTGAAGCATATTAATTTAATTATTATATCATAAATTTTTAAAAAGGAAGCGACCACCATATATCTGTAAACCCTACAATATTTACAAGTATGTTTATAATCCACCAAGCTAAAAACATTATTAAATAACCTGTCCCAGCTCTTTGCCAGATTTGTTTTACATTAACGACAGTACCTGGTGCTCCCAATGAAAAATATGAAACAACTGCAGTAAATATTATTAATAAAGCTAGGGCGATTAATCCAATTCTCCATAAAACGAAATCGATAATATTTTTAAAAAGCAAAAAAACATGCTTAATCTCACATGGATCTCTCTCGTTCCATAGGGTATCAGGATCATCCGAAACTCTACCGCAAGGCACAAGACCAAATTGAGCTGGAGGAGTAGGCTGAATAAATGAAAAAGTTAATACAGGAGGATTTGGGTCGCTCGTTTCATCGCATTCCGTATCAAGACAAGATTGAAGATACCAATTATATGTGCCTAAACATTTTAAAGGAATGCGAGCAGAGGGCTTAGTAGTGATCGTATCTTCAACTAGAACTTGACCAGATACACAGTTTATATTATCAGCTTCTTCTAAGCTTTGTTCAATATAATCAATGTGATATTGATAAGCTTTTGCTCCTTCAACTGATTCCCAGGAAATAGTTTTTTGATAAGTAAAAAGACTGCCGTCGTTTTCAGGAGAAGGGCAATCTTCATTCAATCTACCTTCGGGAAAACAAGGCATATCAAGTTCGAAGGTAGTAAAATTAGAACCATTTTTCCAATCTCCGCAATAATTACCCTGGTCGTCAACGCAAGTTTTAACTTTCCACGAATACGTTTCATTTTGAACTAGATTGGGATAATCGACATAAACTTCTGAATTTTCTACAGCAGAAGTAACTACAATTTGACTATTATCAGAAATTTCATATCTATATGAGGGGGCTTTTTCAACATCATCCCAATCAAACTTAACTGGGATGATACTATTGTCAATAGTTAAATTAGTTGGAGGTGTCCCAGCAGTTCTAAAAAACCAAGAATCACTAAAATCTTCATTACAATTAGTTCCGTCTCTGTCATAACAAGATTTAACGTACCATTCATATTCAGTGTCATATTCAAGTGAATCCCAAATACTACTAAACGGCACAGTATAAGATGGAGTTGCGGTTTCTCCAATTACCGTATCCACTCCTTTTTTTATTTCATAAATAAAAGAACGGGCCCACCAGCCTTGTGTTTCAGTTTGCTCCCATTCCAATGAATCATCTAAATTTACTAAAGGAATTTGACTTAGTTCATCTGGATCATATAAGGGACTGACAAGTTTTGGTGGAGTAAGCTCCATATCTTTTGTTTCGAAACTCCATTTTCCGTTATAATCGGCACACTCAGAAACTGTTTGGTCATCGCCGCAACTTTCTCCGCACTTAGTAAGATCGCTATTAGCACAGGAAGCAAATTCCCACTCATAGCTCGTATCTCCAGTAAAAACTTCATACCATTCTGGTATAGTAATTTTAGAGTCAGTAGTTATTTCTTCTTCAAAGCTAATTTCTCCAGCATCATAAATTCTGACATAATAAGAATTTGCGCTTGCATCACTACACCAGTTAAGAGTAATGTCTTCTGAAGGATCAACATTGATTTCATTATCATCAGGGGAAACGGGATTAGTGCAATCATCAGCTTGAACTAAAAACGGAAAAAGAATTAAAAAAGATAAAATAAAAATAATTTTTAAAAATTTACTCATTATTGAATTTTAGAACTTTTTGTTAATCTTTTCCACTTATCAACACTTAAAGTTTCTGCTCTTTGACTTGGTTTAACATTATTTTCCAAAAGCCAGCCCTTAATTTTTTCTTTTTTAAGACCTAATTTTTTTGAAAAATTATTTACTAATTGTTTTCTTGGCTGAGAGAATCCAGCTTTAATGATTTTAAAGAATTTTTTAACAAATTCATCTGAAACCTTAATTTTTTTAGGAACAATCTTAATAATTGCAGAATCTACTTTAGGTTGTGGCCAGAATGATTTTTTTGAGATGTAAGAAATTATTTTTGGATTAGCATAAAACTGAACTGAAACTGCTAAAATACTCATTTTGCCAGGCTTAGCACATATTCTTTGAGCAACTTCTTTTTGGATCATTAAGACTATTAATTTTGGAGGTTTGTGAAATTCTAAGAATTTCCTAATAACAGGAGAAGTAATGTAATAAGGCAAATTAGCTACCAACTTATAAGGTGGCTTGATATAAGGGCTAATGTCTAGTTTTAAAATATCATGATTAATTATTTGAACATTCTCAATATTTTCATCTTTTAAAACCTGAACAAGGATTTCACACATTTTTTTGTCCTTTTCTATTGCAATCACTTTTTTAGCTTTTCTTGCTAATTTCAAAGTCAGATTTCCAATACCAGGTCCGATCTCAAGAACCACATCTTTACTAGATAAATCAGCAGTTTTTAGTATTTTTTCAAAAACTTTTTCATTAATTAAAAAATTCTGGCCCAGTTTTTTCAAAGGCCTTATCCCATAGCTTTTCAACAGATTTTTCACATTTTTTACACTCATAATCCACTTAATTTTACCACAAAATACCATAATTTGAATGTAATTGCTTGGCTTGACAACCTCTCCCAATAGTAGAAAATATATATAATAAGGTAAAAGTATGACTGATAAGCTGTCAGATAAGATTTTTAAGTGTTTAAAACAAGGTTTAAAAGAGTCCTCAAAGCCGCTTGTGGTGGCGGTTGTTTTGATTCTCTTGGTTTTTTTAAATGCTTCAAAAAAAAGCAAAGATATTGTATTTCTACCAACTGATATACCTGAAATTGCCAGCGTGAGAGATATTTTTGTAAGTGCAATGCAAAAGCCAAAAGCAGAGCTGCCAGAGTTTGTTACTATTGACGACAATAGTTTCAAAGCAGCTATTCCTCCTTACGTTTTAACCCCACAGGTTTTAGGCGCCTTGATAGGCGGTTTAGATATTGAAGATGTCCAAAGAAGAGAAATTATTGAATATACTGTTGGAGACGGAGATACTCTCTGGCAAATTGCTAGAGCATTTGATGTTTCTTTGGAAACTCTGATGTGGGCTAACGAACTAACTCATACTGTTTTAATAAGACCTGGTCAGAAGTTAATAATTCCTCCAGTTACAGGTGTTATTCACCATGTGAAAGTTGGAGAGACTGTAAGTGATATAGCCGCAATTTATAAGGCTAAATCAGAGGAAATAACTTCATATAACCAGCTTTCTGGGGAAGCCGACATATTTGTTGGAGATATTTTGATCATTCCAAATGGAACAATGCCTGTAATAACTCAATATGCCAGAACATGGGTGCCACTTAGTAAAAGCTATTTTATGTGTCCTATATCTGCTCCTTGCAGAATCACTCAAAACCTTCACTGGTATAATGCAATTGATTTTAGCCATGGTAAATGCGGAGAAGCAATTCGTGCTGCAGCAGGAGGACAGGTTTTAAGGGTAAATTTAACTCAATCTACTTCTCGCTGGGCTTTTAGCGGAGCAGGGAATCATATTACGATTCTTCATCCGAATGGAGTTGTAACAATGTACGGTCATATTAGGACAAGCCTGGTTAGTCCAGGAGAGACTGTGTATCAAGGCCAGACAATTGCTTTAATGGGCGGTATGCCAGGAACAGCAGGGGCTGGCATGTCAACTGGTTGTCATGTTCACTTTAGTGTCAGAGGCTCCAGTAATCCATTTAGATAAATGCCTTTTAAAAACATATTCAAGAAGAAAAGCTGCGTTAAGCAGCTTTTTTAAGTGATTTAAGATTTATGATTTTTAAGTTTTTGTTGGCAATCTATGCAGAACTTTGCTTCTGGATTGATTTTCAATCTTTGACTGGAAATCTGTTTTTTGCATTTTTCACAAGTTCCATAAGTGCCTTTTTTTATTCTCTTTAAAGCTTCATCAATATTTTGAAGTCTAAGTTCTAAGTTGTGTTCTATTGGCAAAAGACTGCTGTATTCTTCAACTGCATCAGCTGCAGTTTCTAACGCTGAACTGCCAGAACCACCATCCCATTTAGGAAATCTAGTGTCCCAATCTCCTTTTAAATTCTCGTCTTTATCAGCAAAAGACTTAAGCTGTTTTTCAATTTGAGCTTTTTCTTTTATTAATTTTTCTTGTATTTGTTGGGTAGCTTTTTTATCCATATTTTTATTATTCTAAATTAGTTTTAAGCTGAGAAATTTTTAAGTAAGCATTATTGATAATATCTTGTGAAATTTCCTGGTTTTCTACAGCTTTTAAAAATTCATCCAAAGCTTGATTGACCGGACTTCGCCAGCCAGAAAAAATCAAAATATCATTTCCAGCCAAAATTGGTTTAGTCATTATTTCTTTTAAAGTAAAATTATTAAGCAATGAGCTTTGGCTTAAATCATCAGAAATAATTAAAATGTCAGAACCTAATTCACTTTTTAAAAACTCAATACTTGTTGAAGAAAATGAAAAAGGCAGATTAGGATCAAGATCAGAATAAATTACATTCGAGCTCATTACTATTTCAGGATTTGATTCAAGCGCTGTTTTGAACTGAGATATTTCTGGGAGATTAGTTGTAGCTAATCTATCTTCAGGATTAAAATCAATATTCACATAGCCAGGGAAATGCTTGATAGCAGTTAAAATGCCGGCATCTTTTTGTCCTGTAATAATGGATTTTGCCAGATTGCCTATGGTTTCAACTAGCTTTTGAAACGAACGTTCATAAACAAAGTCATTAGTTTGAGCATCATCCAAAATAGGAGACAGATTAAGGTTTACTCCTAAATTTTTAAGCTCTTCACCTCTTTTAAGTCCAACTGCATAAGCGTAATTCTCGCTTGTGATTTCAGATTGTTTGGTTTTTTCTGTTAAAAAGTCAATTCTTGATATTTGACCCCCTTCTTGATCAACAGCAATGAAAAGAGGCAGACCTGTTTCTTTTTCTGAAAGAGCCTGAAGATCAGCAGTTAAAGCTTTTAATTGTTCTTCATTTTCAATGTTTTCAGACAAAAGTAGCACTCCGCCTGGTTTATATTTTTTAAAAAATTGTTCAAGATCTGAATCAACTGTTTTCCCTTTAAATCCCACAATAAATAACTGGCCAGCCTTATCTTTCAGTTCATTTATAACTGCCTGCTGTTTAAAGGCTTTTATTGTTTCTTCTATGCTTTTGAAAGAAGAACTCAGGGCGAAGTAATTATTATATACAACATAACAGATTCCTAAATCATTCATTGATATTGTTAAAAAGCGGAAAGGAACATTTTCAAAAGCATAATCTCTGAAGTTTGTAGAAATAGTTGGAATTGTTTGTCCTAAAACATTTAACCCATTCGCGATTACTTCATTTTCCCAAGCCAAAAGCGCTGTATTTAAATTCTGCTTACTTTCAATTTCTGAAATCATTACAGCTCTTTTACCATGTTCCTGAGAATAAACTAATAGATTTAAAGAATCAGTTTTTAAGCTTTCTGAAACATCAGAGGGCACTGTAATGCCAAAAGCAGTTGCAATTTCATTAAGTGTTAATAATCGTTTTTCATCTTCATTTTTAATAACGATGCGCACAAACTCATTTTCTGTTAAAGATTGGGTAATGATTTGAGCATAGATTTTACTTAAACTTTCAGAGCTTGTTGCATTAAAAGTTAATGTATCTTTAACAGAAATTAAAGATTTAGAAACTGCAATTTCTGGTTCTTTTTCTGGTTCTTGTTCAACAATTTCCTGTTCTTGCTGAGAGGCCTCTTCATCAGTTACTGGCTGTTGTCTTTGAGAAAAAAACCAATAACCAAATCCAATAATTAAAAATAAAATAATAAAAAAACCCGCTCTGGTTAAAATCTTTTTTAAAGGAGAGGGGGGCGTTGGTGGTTGAGGGATAAGGGTTTCTTCTGGTATTGTTGGTTTTGGTTCTTGGGGTTCAATTTTTTCAAATGCTGGCTTTTGTCTCTCTTGTTGCAATCCTACAATTTTTTGCCTTTCTTGTTTTGCCTCAAACTCTCTTTGGCTTTTAATATCTTTCTGCATTGTTCTAATCTCCCCTCTTTTTAAGTGCTCTAATTTTTCTTCTTTTGGAGCTGGAGGTGCCTCTGGTTTTTCATAAACAGGTTGTGGTATTGGTTTTTCAGGCTCTATCTTAGGTTTTTCAGGTGCAGGCATTACATCTTTTAAGCTTGGTTCTTGTTTTAGAGCTTTTTCTAATTCTTGTTTTGCTTGTTGTTCTGAAACTTGCGGTGTTGGTTTTGGAGTCGGTGCCGGAGTTGGGCTTGGAGTTGGTGCTGGTGCTGGTGTTGGTGCTGGGATTGGAGTTGGTTCTAATATTTTTTCAGGTTGTTTTTGTGAGGGCGGAGTTTGAACTATTGGCGCAGGAGTAGGTTTTTGTTCTTGTTGAGAAAAAGAGCTTCGTTCTTCATTAATAGAAGATTTTCTTAATCTTTCCTGAGCCTCTTCTAAAGGAGCTCTGACTTTAGCTTTTAAAAATTTTAATTCTTTTTTATTATCTTCGTTTTTTTGCTCTTGCATGTTTTTCATCATTAAGAGAGAGGTTTATCCTTCCTTCCTCGTCAATAGAAATTATTTTAACTTCTACCATATCTCCTATTTTAACAATGTCTGTAACTTTTTGCACCCTGTATGGAGCTAATTTAGAAATATGAATCAAACCATCTTGTCCGGGAAGGATTTCAACAAAAGCGCCAAAATCAAGTATTCGTATTACTTTGCCCTGGAATATCTCTCCAACTTTAACTTCTTTGGTAATGTTTTTTATCCATGAAACAGCTTTTTCGGCAGCTTCTTCTTTTTCTGCAGTAATGAAAACCTTTCCTGTTTCTTCAATGTCAATTGAAACATTGCATTCTTCAATTATTTCATTTATTATTTTTCCTCCTGGGCCGATAACCTTGCCAATTTTTTCTGGATTAATCTGAATAACTAATATCCTTGGAGCATGAGGTGATAGCTTTGGCCTTGCTTTTTCTATAGTTTTTCCCATTTCATTTAAAATCTCAAGCCTTGATTTTTTAGCTTTTTCTATAGATTCTTTAAATATTTTTTCTGTAATCCCACCCACTTTAATATCCATCTGAATTGCTGTTGCTCCTTTTTTAGTACCAGCTAATTTAAAATCCATATCACCATTATGATCTTCAGACCCCAGAATGTCAGTTAAAAGCTTGTAATTAGTTTTGCTGGATGGGAACTTTACTCCAGGCTCAACAATTAAACCAATAGAGATTCCAGCCACAGGCGCTTTTATCGGCACCCCAGCATCCATTAGTGCCAAAGAAGAACTGCATACTGAAGCCATGCTAGTTGAACCATTAGAAGAAAGTATTTCAGAAACAATTCTTATTGTATAAGGAAATTCATCAGAAGAGGGAATTAAAGGAGCTAAAGATTTTTCAGCTAAAATACCATGACCAATTTCTCTTCTGCCTGGCCCTCTGATTGGCCTTGCTTCTCCTACAGAATAAGGAGGAAAATTATAATGATGCATGAAACGTTTTTTTCCTACAACTTCCATGCCTTCAAGGAATTGAACATCGCCAGGAGCGCCCAGCGTAAGAATTGATAAAGATTTTGTCTGTCCCCTTAGAAAAAGCCCAGAGCCATGGCTTCTTGGTATAAGTCCTACTTTAGAATCAAGTTTTCGTATTTCGCTTAACTTTCTTCCATCAATTCTTTTTTCTTTTTCCAAAATACTAGCTCTGACGATTTTTTTTACTTGTTCATCAAAAATCTCAACAGCAAGATTGATTTTCTCTGGATAATTATCTTTTGCAAAAACAATTACCCGTCCCTTTAACTGACCAACTTCGCTTTTCCTTAATTTCTTATCTTTTTGAAAAAGCGCTTTTTCAAGCTTGCCTTCTAAAATCTTACTGACTTCATTTTCAAGCTCAATTTCTTTCACAGGGCTTGCTATAATAATTTTTTCTTTCCCTTTCTCCCGTATAATTTTATTCTCAAAATCAATTATTTTTTTAAGATAAGGTTCTGCAAACTTGTAAGCATCTAAAATTAAAGAGTCATCTATTTCATTAAAGTTTCCGTCTATCATGTTCACTAAAATTTCTTTTTCTGATTCTACTGCAGAAAAAACAACACTCATGTTGCTTTTCTCTGTTTGTTCATAGGTTGGATTTAAAATAAATTTATCTTCAACTCTTCCTACTCTAACTGCTGCCAAAGGTCCCTGCCATGGTATGTCAGATATTGAAAGAGCTAAAGATGATGCTAAGAGTCCTAAAGTGTCAGGATCATTTTCTCCGTCCCAGGAAAGAATAGTTGTTATAACCTGGATGTCTCTTTTTAGTGTTTGATCGAACAATGGCCTGATAGCCCTGTCAATTAACCTTGAATTACATATTGCTTCGTCTGTTGGCCTGCCCTCTCTTTTAACGTATCTTGGACCTTTAATCTTTCCAGCTGCATAGAATTTTTCCTCATAATTAACACTAAGAGGGAAATAATCAAGACGAGTTTCTCTTTCTGACATTACTGCAGTTGCTAAAATCATTGTTTCTCCATATTGAACAAAAACAGAACCATTACTTTGTTCTGCTAGGTTCGAAATTTCAACTATTAAATCTCTTTTAGCAATTTCTAATTTTAATTTTTCAGCCACAAAATTATTATTAACTGTTACTTTTTCAAAAGATATTTTCCTGAGTTTTTATCCATATCAATAAATTCATCAGCTCCTTTTTTAAGCATTAAAGAAGCTGATCTTCCAAAGGCAATAACTTCAACTCTTTTTCCTCTGTGTTTTAAATATTCAATTAACTGCAGAAAATCACCATCTCCTGATGCTAGAACGATAGTGTCAACATTAGATGATATCCTAATTGCATCAACAGCAATTCCAACATCCCAATCTGCTTTTTTCAGCCCCCCATAAAATTCTTGCAGTTCGCGCACTTTAGTTTCAATTCCAAGTTTAGTCAAAGCTTCAAAAAAAGGCTTTTCTTCACCAGTTTTTGTGCTAACCACATAAGCAAAAGCTCTTATTAAGCTTCTTTTGCTTACTGCTTTTTTTAAAATTTCACTAAAATTAACTCGTGCACTGTAAAGATTTTTTGCAGAGTGATAAAGATTTTGGACATCAATTAAGAGCGCAACTCTTTGGTTGGCATGCTTCATTGTCATAATTATCTTTTAAGTCCCACTTTTTTAATAATGGTATTATACCTTCTTGTGCTTTCACTCTTAAGGAATTTTAAAAGATTTCTTCTTTTTGAAACCATTTTGAGTAAACCTTTCTTTGAATGAAGGTCTTTCGGGTGTTTTTTTAAATGACTTAAAAGCTCTTTTATCTGTTCACTAAGCAATGCAATCTGCACTTCTGGTGATCCAGTATCTTGTTCGTGCTTTTTGTGATCTTTAATGATTTTTTCTTTTTTCTTTGTTTTTAACATGATGTTTAATATTTTTACCTTGATTTTTAGTGTCCCCGGAGGGAATCGAACCCCCATATCCAGCTTAGAAGGCAGGTGTTCTATCCGTTGAACTACGGGGACTTGTATGCGAATAAGGATATCATCATTTTATCTTAAAATCAGAAAAAATCAAATCCCAGGCCCTACCTTTATTATCTGACAAAAAGATTTGGATATTGTTTAGTATCAGTTTTTTCAAACTTTTGTTCAGTGTTTTGCCATATTTCAAGCACTTGCTGATATAGGTCTGACTTGAATTGAAGACCAACCTTGCTAGTTTCTGGTATTGTTTCTTCTGGCTCAACTCTATATCTGTAGAAAATAAGCATGCCAAAGATCATTGAAAGTATAAAGAGGCCCAAAAAACTTAAAAAAGCTTTTTCTGCTAGTTTTTTAGGCAGTTTTTTAATAATAGCTTTCAATTCTTCAAATCTAATTATTTTTAATTTCTTCATAATCCTAATGTTTTATTTGCAAAGACTTTAACAGAAAAATCCCCTCGGGCATCACCAATAGAATATCCGCTTAGGCTTTCTGCTCTTAGATTTTCTTTTGTTAAGCGAACAATGTTTAAACTTTTAATCTGAGTTAGATAAGGGCCTGTTTCTAATTTTTCAATAAATTCTAAGAAGTTTCTAAAACTAGAAACGGTTTTAATCTGAAAAACCATTGAAAACCAAGGGTCATTTAAAGATTTGGCTAAAGGGGAAGGGGCCATTTTAATAGAAACATAAGTGTTTTTTGAAATTTCCTCTAAGAAGCCGATAAAATCTACTGGCGCTTCTGATGTGGCAAACAGATTTTCACCTTTTTCCAAATTACCCTTTATCTCTTTATAATTTCTTTTAAATTCATCAATGTTTTCAAGTTTATTATCTAAATATAGGACATCTTGTTTTTTAAATGACAGCTCTACTGCATTGTCATTAATGCTTTTGAAAAGAGGATAAATAGAAAAAACTATTATTAGAATGCTTATGCCAAGAAAAATAATAAGTGATAATTTTGCTTTATTTTCTAATGTCATTTTATTTCATTGTTAAATCTAAAAGTAACATTAAACTCCACGTTTTCTGGCTCTATCCAGCTTTCAGGAGAAAAATAAATTTCAGAAAACCTTTTCTCCTTTTTAAGGTTTACTTGAAAAGTTAATAAAGTTTCTCTGTCAGGAGAAAACCCTCTAAGTGCGATGCGCGGTTTTTCTTTTCCTTTAATTGCAGGAATAACGAAATCAAAACTAGTTAAATATACTCCAGAAGGAAGAGTATTGTTAATAATCTCTAAAATTTGAGCCGCGCTTACTTTTTCATCATAAAAAGAAACTAAATTAGATAGGAAGAGATTTGCTTCTTTCATTTCTTTTTCTAATTCTTGGCTCAAAGAAAGCGTTTTTTCTTTTTCCTGAATTAATATTTTTTGAGCTTCCAGATCCCACAGCGTATAGTTCTTAATTAAAAAAAGGATTAGAGACAAACAAATTAAAAAAGCTAAAAAAAGAGTACCTAGAATAAGCGTTAATCTGAAACGTTCTTCTTGCAAAAGCGATCGTTTTTGTTTTAAGGGGAGTAGATTAATCATTTAAATTTCGTTATTTTCTTTCATTGCTCTTAGGCTAAGACCTAAAGCCGTTGTATATGCTAAAGATTGCTCTTTTTCAAATTGGATCTGTTTTTTCCCTGAAATATTTATCCAAGGATTTCCAATTTCAACAGGTATTTTCAATTCCATTGATAAAAGCTCATCAAGACCTTTTAAATTGGAGCCTCCTCCGCATAGGAAAATCTTTGAAACCTCTTTATTCTCAGGATTTAAATGTTCATGACTGGCATGAGTTCGGTAATATTCCAAACGCTTTTTTATTTGTTGGGTTAAATCAACTAAAACTGGAATTAAAGCTTCAAATATTTTTTTTTGTTCCTTGCCCTTTGCCTTTCCTTTATTATCTATATTAGTTTTTCCGGTTAATCCATGTTTTATTTTCAAAGCCTCGGCTTTATTTATTGTTATTTTCAAAGCTTTTGAAATAATTTCAGTAAAATGAGTTGAAGAAACTGAAATTGAAGAAGTGAATCTTAAAGCACGACCAGAAAATATTATGAAGCTTGTTTTTGTTGCCCCGAAATCAATTAAAAGCACAGGAGATTCTGCTTTTTGATTTTCTATTATGGCTCTGGCAATAGCTAATGATTCGATCTCTAAAGCAACTGGTTCTAATCCTGCCAGTTTTAAAGACGAAACATAAGGATCAACAGTCAGCTTAGGAAGAGCAGCAATTAAAATATCATAATGGTCTAAATTATCTGTTAAAGAAGGCACAATCTGAAAATCTAAATAAACTTGATCTAGAGGGGTTGGAATATAATTTTCAGCTTCATAAATAACAGCTGATTTCAGATTTTCTTCTGGCACTTTTGGCATCTGGATTACTTGAAGATATGCTTTTTCCTCTGGCAAAGAAGTAATTACATATTTTGTGTTTATTTTCTCTCCTTTCACTTGTCTGATGCCTGTTTCAATTATTCTTGCCAGTTTATTCGTATCTTTTATTTCTCCGTTTTTAATAACATCTGGTTCTATTTTTGTTTCTCCAAAACAAGCAAGTTCTAATCCCTGCTTATTTTTTTTAAGTTGAATAATCTTCAAGGATAAATCAGAAATGTCTAACCCAAATATTTCTCTTTTTATATTAAAATATTCCAGCATTATTTTTTTATCTTTTTATCTTACTATTTTACATTTTTAATTCAAAGAATTAAAGGATTTTATTCAGAGCAAGGTTGTTATTCTACCTCTTTCCAGCTGACTACCTCTTTGGAACCAGCTGGCCCTGAAGAAAAGTCTGCACTTGTCAAGCCTGCTTCGTAGGCAATTACAGCATTATTATCAAGATAAATTTTATAGCCTGTAACTTCTTTGGCCTGAACGTTGTTTCTTAAAACTATTAAACCTCGGGTTGTATAGAAAATAGCTGCATCAGCATTATTGTCAACATCAATAGCAGGATTAGTTTTGTTTTCTGTTTCAGGATCAGTTGATAGAATCAGCAAATAACTGCCTGATTGTCCGCTTCCTAAAAGAATTACCCCGGGCTTTATTTTCACTTTACCATCAGTCAGCAAGATTCCGCTTAAAGAGCCATAAGAGGTTGTATCGAGCTGGATTGTAGCTCCATTGTCAATTCTTATGCCACCAACTGCCCAAATAGATCCTGTCATGTTTAAAACAGCATTATTATTAACAATAAGCTGACCAGTAATTTTTTTTGGTCCAAAGTCCTGAATATCCCTACCATCAATAATATAATCACCCTCAATTATTCCTCCTGCTTCTGCGTCTTGCTTCCATTCATTGATTTTAGATTCAGGGATTGGAAGGCTTTTTGGCTGTATTTCTTCAGATTGTTCAGTGATAGAACCACTAACATCACAGTTATCAATCGTCCCTCCTGTAACATAAGTTAAATCTCCTTGAATTTTACAATCTTTACAGCTGTAAGCTTTAGCATTCTGGCCAATATTTAATCCTTCAATCCTATTACCATTATGAGCAACAATAATTGTGTCTTCAATTGTGCCTCCGCCAACAACATTGCCATTAGAATAAATATTACCTAAAACTTGAGAACCATTTCCCATTTCCATTCCTCCTTCTCCGACCTGTGCTCCATAATAAAAAGCCACTTCATGACTTGATGTTTGATAAACTACTTCAAGTTTTCTGATTTTTTCTAATAAATTACCCTCAGCAATTATTGTTCTTGAACCGCCAATCTCATCAGAAATAGTGTTGCTGACAGAAGCTGTGCCAACGTTAAAGCTATAAGAACTGGGCAGGTTCATTCCGTTCTCTAATCTTAACACCATATCTTCCAGCCCAGATTCAGCAGCATAATATGATTGAGTTGATTTAATCATATCCCTGAATAAAATCTGTTCATTGTAAGTTAAGGCAGCAATACTTGTTGCTGCAGTAATTATTATTGCCAAAACTAAAACAGCGGCATAAATAAGAGCGAATCCTTTTTCTCCTTTATTTTTTGCTATGTGTTTTATATGTGTCATATATTTAATAAGTTCTAATTGATACGGTAGAAGTTGTATTGATTGAGGCCTGGTATTCTGGTTTATCTGTTGGGGCTAAATAATCAATTTGTAAATTTATCTGAACAGAACTTGTAGCAACTTGATTGAATTCTAGATTCTTAATTTCTACTTTGTCAGAAGTTAAAATAATTGGAATTTGATTTTCTTTTTTCAAACAAAGCCTTTGCTCGCAAATAAAAAAATCAATATAACTTGTTTCTTCATTTGATTGGGCATAATTTGAAGTTTCCAAAGACAACTGGCCAGGGTGAGTTGAAAAAACAGAAGTGGAGGTGTAAATACTTTTCGCATGCTTTATTTCATAAGACATTTTCTCCATAGCAATTTTGCTGTTGTTTAAAACCTCTTTCGATACTTTCATTTTAATATTAGAACGGTTAGTCCAGAGAAAAAAAGAAGAAATAGACAGAATGAGTATTGATGAAACTGCAATATATAACAGGGCTTCTGTGAGGGTAAATCCTTTTTTGTTAATCATTTCCAATTAGTTAAATAGGTTATTAATTCTATTTGATGGGATTTATTTAATTCTCCCCATGAAACAGTAGCAATTATCTTTTTTGTATTTAGATCAATAGCCCCACCACTTTCAACAATATTATCACTACCATCTCTTCCTACTTGGTTGAAAATAACTTTTCTTGTAAAGCCGTCAATAGTTTCTGTGCCTTGGATCATCTGCCATTCTTCAGGACTGCCAGTCTTGATAATATAATAATCAGTATCTCTCATTAATACTCCCAAGCCATCAGCATCCCAGTTTGTTTCATCTCTGAAGTTTCTGACTTGCTCTAATAATTGCTGGGCTATTATGTTTGCTCTATAGCTTTGTTTTGTAAAACTAACAGCGCTTAAAGAAAAAGAGGTTAAACCCAGAACACTGCTTAAAGCAACAGATACAATAAAAATAACTATTAATATTTCTATCAACGACATTCCTTGATTATTGGGCTTATTGCCAAATAGGTTCTGAAACATAAATTGAACTTCCTTGAGTTGTTTGATCGATTTCATCATAATTAATCAAATCTCCCGTTGAATCTGAACTAATTTCAATTTTTAAAGCCTTATTATTATATTGTCTGTCTCGATGAATACAAAAACTTGTATCTAAAGCCGGATCATTAAGACTATGAGTGTGAATTTTGATTTTTTGCATTTCTTCATTAACATTTACCTTGCCTTCCCAGAAGATTTGACCATCTCGCATATTGTCAGTAATTATGATGTCTTCTGAAACACTTGAGCTGTCATAAGTAAAAGTTAAAATAAGGATTTCGGTTAAAGTATTGATCTGGCGATTATAGTTAAAATGAACGTGTCTTGAATCTTTAATCCTTGCACTGTCATCAGGTATAGTCTGCTGGGAAAATATCTGGCCAGACAATTCAACAACAATTGATTTTGTTTCTAGAATATTAGCCTTTAATCTTAAAGAGATACTTCCAAATTGATTTGTTTGGCCTGTAATTCTTTCAAAAACTATATCTGAACCACTGCCCTCTAAACTAATTTCATGAATTTCAACTAAATTGGGCACAGTATAATTCTTATCAAAAGAACTATTACGCAAAGCATAATCTGTTCCTTTGAATAAAGTATATTCTGAGCTTGAAAAATGAACTCCCCATTGACTGGCTTGTTCTGAGGCCAAAGTTTTGCTTTGAACAAGTCTTAAAGTATTAATTATTGCTTCTGTAGTGTTTATTAAATCAGCTTGTTTTTGAAAGCTTCTGTAAGCTGGAATTGCCACAGCTGTCATTAGTATAAAGATTCCAAGCACTATTAATGATTCAATCAGTGTAAACCCATTATTATTCTTGATTCTTGCTTTTCGCTTTTTAGTTAGCACCATCATACATTTCCCAGCATGCTATACATTGGTTGAATCATTGAAACCGCAAAAAATCCAATAACAACTCCAATAATAATCATGAGCACTGGCTCAATTACAGATGCCAGGTTTTTTGTTGCATTTGACACCTCTTCTTCAAAAAAATCTGCTAATTCCAATAAAACATGAGAAGTTTCACCAGTTTCTTCCCCTACAGCTATCATTTGCAGGACAATAGAAGGATAAACGTTTTTATAGGTTGCCAAAACTTCAGATAGTTTAGAACCCTTTCTTACTTTTTCTGCTGCTTCAGCTATTGATTTTTTATAATAAAAGTTATCCAAGGTGCCAGAGGTAATTTCTAAAGATCTGGGCAGAGAAACACCAGCTCCAATTAAAGAACTTAAATTCCTTGTTACATAAGCTGAATTTGTTGATTTAATAATAAAAGAAATGACTGGTATGTTTAAAAGCATCCTGTCAAGTATTTTTTTAATTGATTCTATTTTTATGACTCTTTTTAAAACAATAACTAGAACTATTAATCCCAAGAGAACAAAGTGCCAATTATTTGTCAGAAAAATTCCGAAAGCAATAACAATTTTTGTGGCAGTTGGCAGTTCCATGTTCAGATCCTCAAAAGTTTCTGCCAGTTTTGGAACAACCATAATAAGCATTAAAGCTCCAACAGCAAGCATTGCTGAAACAATGATCGCTGGATAAATCATTGCGTTCTTAATTTTAGCTTTCAAATTATGTTCTTTTTCCATTTGCGCGCTTAGTGTTTCTAAAACTTTTTCCAAAGTTCCTGATTCTTCACCTACTTTAATCATGCTTTCAAAAAGCTCAGGGAAAATGTTTGGATAGTGGCTTAAAGCTTCAGAAAGATTTTTTCCTTGAGTTATTCTTTCTCTGATATTTGACAAAGCTTTTTGGAATTCAGGAGTTTTGACTTGTTTTGATAAAGCATTTATTGCCCTAGGCAAAGGAAGTCCTGCAGCAATCATTACTTTCAGATTTCTGGTAAAAAACATTTTTTCAGTTAAAGGCACTCCACCAAAAGTAGGAAGAACTATATTCATGTTTTTCTTTTTTAATTCTTCTCCTAATTGGGCTTTAATTAAAACAAATCCCTGACTATGTAGTGTTTGGGATAATTGGTGGGTATCTTTTGCTTCTAAGAATCCTGATTTCTCTTTTCCTTTAAAAGATTTTGCTTTGTAAAAATATCTTGGCATTTTTAAAATTTATTCAACAATTGCTCTTAAAACCTCTTCAATTGAAGTTATACCTTGGGCTGCTTTGATAAAGCCATCTTCAACCATGGTTCTCATGCCCTCTTTTTTTGCCTGTGAGTGGATTTGATCAGAAGTTGCTTGGCTTACAATAAGCTCTTTAATGGTTGCTGTAACCATTAAAACTTCAAAAATTCCAATTCTTTCTTTGTAGCCATCAGAGCATTCTTTGCTTGGTTTTGGTTTATAGAAAGGAATGTTTTTCCAACTTGCTCTCTGGCCTACGATCTTTTCCTTTCTTAATAAATTTAAGATTGAATCTAGATCACAATACTTTGAAACTTCTTTTAATTCAGAATCTTTAAGTTTGTATTTTTCCTTTTCATTGCAAAGCCTTCTTACTAATCTTTGGGCTAGAATACAGTTGAGTGTTGATGAAATTAAAAACGGCTCGCTTTCCATATCAATTAATCTTGGAAAAGCTCCGGCAGCAGAATTAGTATGCAAAGTGGAAAGCACTAAATGTCCTGTTAAAGAAGCATTAATGCAAAGCTTGGCAGTCTCATTATCTCTTACCTCTCCAACCATGATAATATCTGGGTCTTGTCGCAGTAATGACCTCAAGCCACTTGCAAAAGTAAGCCCTATTTTCGCATTAACTTGAGTTTGATTGATTCTTGGCATTCTATATTCAATAGGATCTTCAACAGTGGAAATATTGATGCCTGGACTATTTAAAATCTCCATCATTGAATAAAGAGTGGTCGTTTTTCCAGAGCCAGTAGGCCCTGTAATCAGAACCATTCCTGTCGGTTTTCTTAAGGTATGATGAACTTTTTCCAAGCTTTCTCCTAATAAGCCTAATTGTTCCAAAGAAAATGCTTTGGTTGTTTCTGGCAAAAGCCTCATTACCACTTTTTCGCCATCAAAAACAGGAAGTATTGATACTCTTATAGAATATTTGTAATCTTCAGTCTCTATTTTAAAACGTCCATCTTGAGGTAAACGGTGTTCGTCTAATTTTAAATTAGAAAGCACTTTTACTCTTGCTACAATTCCTGATGAAGCTAATTTTGGCAAAGTCATTGCATCTCTTAAAATGCCATCAATTCTGTATCTTACTAGAATTTCTTTTTCTGTCGGTTCAATGTGAATATCTGAGGCGCGCTGCAATATCGCATGTTTCATTAAGGTATCCACGATTCTAATGACAGGCAATTCCTCTGCCATTTTTTCAAGCTCAGCTTTTTCTTCTACTTTTTTCTCTTCAACTGGCTTTATTACTCCAACTTCTTTTTTAATAATTTCTCCAAATTCAGCTTCTAGAGTTTTTTGGTATTGGAGCAGAACGCTTTTAATAGAACTTGGACTTGTGAGCCGGGGAAGAATTTTAAGATCAGTTGTTTTTTTAATAAATTCAATGGTTCTCAAATCATTCGGGTCTAACATTGCTACTTCTAATTTTTCCCCTGTTTTTCTAAAAGCAACAATATTATTGGAGCGGGCAATTGGTTCTGGAATTATTTTTAAAATCTTAGGATCAATTGTTTCTTTTTCCAAATTAACAAAGGGAATCCCAAGAATATATGCTTCTAGTTTTATCAACTGGTCCTGCTTTATCAAGCCCTCTGAAACTAAAACATCACCAACTTTTTGCTTGGTTTTTTTAGCTTTTTTAAGAACTTCGTCAAATTGTTTTTCTGTAATTAAATTAGCATCAATTAAAAATGCTTTTAATTGTTGGGGCTCTACTTTCATGATTTGACTTTAAGCTATTTATTGCTCAATAATTTTTTTAACTTTCTCTGTAAGTTCTTTTAAGCTGTATTGAGATTTTACCAGATAGGTTATTGCCCCCAACTCAATTGCTTTATCTATTTCTTCTATTCCTTCAACATTGGTTAAAACAATTACCGGAATATTTTTTGTATCAGCATCTTCTTTTATTTTTTTAAGCACTTCAAATCCATGAGCTTTAGGCAGAATAAGATCAAGAAGAATTAAGTCAGGCCCTTTCTCTTTGGCTAATTTCAAACCTATTTCTCCATCAAGGGCAGGTATTACTTTATAGCCTTCTTGGGTTAAACTTTCTCCAACTGTTTTTTGAAGAGAAGATTCATCATCTATAAAAAGTATTGTTTTCATGATTAATAGTAAAATTATTTTGTTGGTAATGTGAACCAAAATGTCGACCCTTTTCCTTCTTTTGAATGAAAGCCAATTTTTCCTTGAGCTTTTTTAATAATGGCTTTTGAAATATATAATCCTAATCCTGAACCTTTGGTTTGCTGTTTTAAAACATTTTCTGAACGAAAGAATTTTTGAAAAATGTATTTTTTATCTTTTTCAGGAATGCCAACGCCATTGTCTTTTATTGAAAAATGAACATGATCATTTTTTTTAATAAGCTCCATTTCAACTTTGCCTTTGTCTTTTACGTATCTAATAGCATTGTCTAAAAAATTCTCTATAACTAATTTAATGCGCGAAGGATCAGAAAAAGCTTTTGGTAGTTGCTTTTGGTTTTTAAAAATAACCTCTACATTATATGCATTGGCAAGTGGCTTGTATTCATTAATTATTTCTCTGACAAGTTCTTCCATCGAGAATTGTTGTACTTTGAAAGGCAGTTTTGCTGTTTCAATTCTTGAAACCGTTAACAGATCAGCCACTAATTCATGCATTCTATTGCTGTTTTCTTTTATTATTCTAAAGTATTCAATTTGTTTTTCTTCTATTTTGCCTAGTTTTCCAGACATTAAAAGTTCAATTGTCCATTTTAAATTAGAAAGAGGGGAGCGTAGTTGATGAGAAACAATTGAAACAAATTCTGATTTTAATCTGTTTGCTTCTGCCAATCTTTCAAAACTCCTGGTAATAATAACAGCAATAACAAATAAAATTAGCGCTAAAGCTTGTATAATAAGGGCGACCATTAAAGGATCTTCAATGTATCGGGTGCCAAAAGCATAAGTGAACAAGCTTGAAATAATAATGATCGTCCCCATTATTAAAAATAGAAATTGGGGACATTGCCACAAAGAAAGGTTATATTTTTTGCATTGACCAGCAATATCTAATTCTGAAAGAATTTTCTTGATTACATTCATAAGATTTTTTATTTTACCACATTCATTGACCAAACAAAAACAAATTGTTAAAATTTTAAAGCGGAAATATACGGGGTATGGTGTAACGGTAGCACGAGTCCTTTGGGAGGATTTAGTCCCGGTTCGAATCCGGGTACCCCGACTATAATAAGCGGGTGTAGTATAGCGGCTATTATATCAGGTTTCCAACCTGAGGATGAGGGTTCGATTCCCTTCACCCGCTCAACCAAAAACAGCGCAAATTGCGCTGTTTTTATTAATTAAGAATTAATTTTACTTTGCGTATTCAATCACCCTGGTTTCTCTGATTACATTTACTTTGATTTCTCCGGGATATTTCAATTCATCCTGGATTTTCCTGGCAATATTCTTGGCTAGATTTTTTGCTCCTAAATCATCAATGTGCTCTGGTTTAACAAAAACCCTTATTTCTCTCCCTGCCTGAAGCGCCCAAGCTTTATCAACACCATCAAAAGCCAAAGCAACATTTTCCAAACTTGATAATCTTTTAAGGTAGTTTTCTAAAGTATCTTTTCTTGCACCAGGTCTGGTTCCTGAGATTTGATCTCCGACTCGGATCAATACTGATTCAAGACTTGAATCTGGGTATTCTTCATGATGAGATTTCATTGCATCAATCACTTCTTTTTCTATTTTAAATTTCTCTAAAATCTTGATTCCAATATCAACGTGAGATCCTTCAACCTGATGATCAACTGCTTTTCCAATATCATGGAATAATCCTGCTTTTTTACAAACCAAAGAATTGGCGCCTATTTCATCAGCTAAAAATGAAGATAGATACGCTACTTCAATTGAATGAAGCAAAACATTCTGGCCATAACTTGTTCTAAATTTTAGTCTTCCTAAAAGCTGCATTAGCTTTGGATCTAAACCAACAAGGCCAAATTCATAAGCAGCTACTTCTCCTGCTTTTTTGATTTGAGCATTAATATCTTGAGTTGCTTCTTTCACCTTTTCTTCAATCCTTGCTGGCTGAATTCTTCCATCTAACATTAATTTTTCTAAAGCTAATTTCGCCGTGTGTCGTCTTACTGGGTCAAATCCAGAAATGAGAACTGTTTCCGGTGTTTCATCAACAATAATTTCAACACCAGTTAGTGATTCAAGGGCTCTAATGTTTCTTCCTTCTTTGCCAATAATTCTTCCTTTAAGATCTTCATTCGGCAGAGCAATAGTAGTGGTAGTAGTTTCTTGAGCTTGGGGAAGGCCATATTTTTGAATTGCAGTAGTTAGAATTTCTTTTGCTTTTTGTTCATATCTTTCATAGCCTTCATTTTCTAGTTTCCTTATTCTTTCTAAGATGTCTAATTGATGCTGATCTTCTAAAGTTTTAAATAATTCCTCTTTCGCCTGTTTTTTATTCAAACCTGCGACATTTTCAAGCTTGTCAGCCATTTGAATTTTTAAATCTTCTAAAGATGATTTGATTTGTTTTACTTTTTCTACTTTTTCTCCAAACTCTTTTTCTTTAACGTCAAAATTAGATATTTTTTTATCTAAAACATCTTCTCTTTTTAGAAGCAACTGTTCACCTCTAATTAGTCTTTTTCTAGTAGTATAAGCTTCTTTTTTAGTATCTTCTAAAACCAAAGAAGCTTTATTTTTAGCATTAGAAATTATTTTACCAGCTTCTTGAGCTGTTTTTTCAATCTTTTTTTGTATTTTTGCTTCAATTGTTTTCCAGTCTCTTCTAGCTATGGACTGGCGAGCATAATATCCTAGTACAGTTCCAGTTGAAATGGAAAGAATCCCTAAGATTAATAAGGTTAATTGAGTCATATTTTAAAACAGGAAATTGGCTACTTAGCACAATTTCAGCTAAATTCAAAGTTATTTTTTTAGATACTGACATTGTTTTAATAGTTCCAAATCCTAAAATTAAATTATAAATTACACTTTAACTATATCAAAGATCCTCTAAAAGTCAAACCCACTATAAGGGCGTTGTAAATAAGATTTATCTTTGAAATGCTCCTTTAATTACTGATGGTAAGCCCTTTGCAAATGAAATGACCGCAAGAGCAACTACCGTCCAAAGGATTATTTCTTTAGCCCTGCTTATCTTAGTTGCATCACCAGCTGCAAAAATCATTAAAAAGGCAGCATAAATTATTAAAATTGGAGCAATGGCAAAAGAAGCTATAATCGAGAAATTCAAAACAGCATTTATCGCATCCCAAAGAGTGTCTTGATTTAAAGGATTTTCCAATGATATGTCTTGTAAAAATCCACCATTATCACCTTCTCCGTTAGGAGGAGGAACAGCAGAAGTAGTTTCAAATGGTTCGTTTGCATCAACGATACTGCTGTGATCTTCTGGATTTTCTGCTTGAGCTTGAATTCTCCACTGATAGATAGTGCCTTCTGAAAGCCCCATTAAGTTATATGTTATTATGCCTGAACCTTCATCAGGATATTTTGCTGTCCAAGCAGTTGAATCCATGTCTTTATATAAAAGCTTAAATTGTTTAAGCGTGCCACTATTTCCGTACTGCTCCCATTCCCATTGAAGAATAGCGCTGCCTTCACCAATAGTTTCCACGATAAGGTTCATTGGATTATTTAGTGCCAAACAAATGTCAGTATTGAAAAATATTAATCCTAAAATAGCAACTGCGAAAATAACAAGAGAATTTTTTTTCATAGTTTAATTTTAATTAATATTAGCACTTTTTGTTTTGTTAAAGCAATTAGAAACACTTTTACTATTGGCTGATAAATACTGCTTTAATTATCGACGGCAGACCCTTTGCGAATAAAATGATTCCAAGAGCAATTATTGTCCAAAAGATTATGTCTTTGCCTCTTTTAATCTTAGTTGCGTCACCAGCTGCAAAAATCATTAAAAAGGCAGCATAAATTATTAAAATTGGAGCAATGGCAAAAGAGGCTAAAGTCAGAGAGTTCAAAGCAGCGTCCAAGGCATCTTCAAAACTATCTTGACTTAAGGGGTTTCTTAATTCCATGTTTTGTAATGAAAGCCAATCATCACCATTTTCTTCAGGAGCTTCAGGAGGTGGAGGGGAATCAATAGTTGTTTCAAATGGAGGTCCATCAATAAGACTGCTGTCATTTGCTGGATTTTCTGCTTGAGCTAAAATTCTCCATTGATAAATAGTGCCTTCTAAAAGCCCCATTAGATCATATGTTATTGTTCCTGAACCTGCTACAGGATATCTTGCTGTCCAGATAGTTGAATTTGTTGCTTTGTATAAAAATTTAAACTGCTTAAGCGTTCCACCGTTTTCAGACCAATCCCATCCTAAAGTAGCTTTTGCCTCGTCAATACTTTCCACGTTAAGGTTTTCTGGATCATTTAGTGCTAGACAAAAATCAGCATTAAAAAATATTAATCCCAACACTATGGTTAAAAAAATAACAAGAATATTTTTTTTCATATTTTAATTTTGTACACTGACCCAGGCAGTAACACAAGCATCACTAGCGCCCTGATCATCAGAAACAATCACCTGCGGTTTATAAGTACCAGAAGTTATATAATAATGGCTTGGATTTTCAATATCTGAACTTTCATTGTCATTAAAACTCCAACTAAAATTAAGAATATCATTATCTGGATTTGATACTTCAACAAAAAAACTAAATTCAGTATTTGTGCCTCCTGTTGCAGGACTAACTCTGCACGACGTTATTTCTGGAGCTAGGTTTGTCTTTGCATCAATGGTTTCGCTTTTTGAAACATTTCCTGCAGCGTCTTTGCAAACAGCGAAAATCTTATAAAAACCAGTTTGAGTTGGAGTAAATTCTTTTTCAAGAACACATTCTTTCCCGCAGGAGCCAGATGACAGCATCATTCCCTTGTCTTGATCATTGATATAGAGATTACACCCTATAACCTTAAAATCATCAGATGTATTTGTCTTAAAGTTATATTTTATGTCTTGTTCAATGTTTATAGGATATATTTGATCTTGTTGAGTGCTGACAGTAAATACCTTTTCAACAAAAGGTTTGGTCCAATCAATATTAAAATAAGCAATCGATTTATTTTCTAAACTAGGGCTATGTTGATTTGTATCTTTGTCCTTTGAACGAATATATATCCAGCAAGCTTGTTTTCCTTCAAATCCACACATTTTTCCCTTACCAACAGAAACGCTTAAATTACGATTACATTTTCTTTTAAACCAACCAGTAGAATATTCTTTACTATTATCATAAGTTACAATCTTAACTTCACAGGCATTATGATCTAGTCCTGATTCCAGATCTTCATCTAAAGCCTCAATTACAAAAGCTTTATTTTGCCAAGTATTGCTATAAGGTGATTTGATTTGGGATGCTGGTGGGTTTTTATCTTTTCTCTCTCCAATAGCTCCATTTGAAGGAATGGTTCCATTTTGAGTATTTCCATTTTTTAGGAACAGAAAATAAATTAAAAGCCCTATTAAAATAAGGGCTAATATCGTGAACCAAAACTTTTTGGATTTTATTGGATTCATTAAAAGATTATTTTTTTGTTTTAATTACCTGATCAATAAGTCCATAAACTTTTGCATCTTCAGCTGATAAATAAAAATCTCTATCAGTATCTTTTTCTATTTTTTCTAATTTTTGACCAGTATGTTCGGCTAAGATTTTATTAACTTGCTCTTTTAATTTCACAATCTGCTTGGCAGCGATTTCAATTTCTACTGCTTGGCCGCTTATTCCGCTTACAGCAACCTGATGAAGTAAGATTTGAGAATTGGGCAGAGCAAACCTTTTCCCTTTCGCTCCAGCCCCTAAAAGCACTGCAGCTCCTGAAGCAGCAGAGCCAATACAGACCGTTGAAACAGGACATTTTACATATTCCATTGTGTCATAAATTGCTAAAGCAGAAGTTAGAATCCCTCCTGGAGAATTAATATACAGCTGAATGTCTTTTTTTGGATCTTGAGAAGCTAAAAAAAGCATTTGGGCAATAATTGAATTTGCCACAGTGTCTATAATAGGCGCACCCAGAAAAATTATTCTTTCTTTTAACAATCTTGAATAAATATCATATGCTCTTTCTCCATATTTAGTTTTTTCAATAACTGTTGGAATTAAGTTCATATTAATTTGTAGATTATTCTTTATCTTTTTTTAAAGTTTTATTATTTATTTTTTCTTTAACAGCAGAAGAGGAGTTCTTTTCTTTCTTTTTCTCTTCTTTCTTTTTTTTGTCTGATTTCTCTTTTATTTTTTCTGTTTCTTTTTCAATTTTCGTTCCTTCACTAGACGGGCCTCTAACATCAATTTTCCAGCCAGTTAATTTAGCAGCTAATCTGACATTTTGACCATTTTTTCCAATTGCCAAAGATAGTTGACCATGAGGCACAACTGCTAACGCTGTATTCTTCGGCATAATTTTAATTTCTTCAACTTTAGCAGGACTTAAAGAGTTAGAAATATATGTCTCAGGGTCATCAGAATATTCAATAATATCAATTTTTTCACCTCCTAATTCATTTATTACAACTTGAACTCTGGTTCCTCGTTGGCCAACAACTGCTCCAATTGGATCAACTCCTTCCTCTAGAGATAAAACAGCGATCTTTGTTCTTGAGCCAGCTTCTCTAGCTATTGATTTAATTTCAACTGAGCCAGAAGATATTTCTGGCACCTCTAATTCAAAAAGTTTTGATACTAACTTTGGATAAGCACGGGATAGAAAAATCCTTGGCCCTTTAGAAGTAATTTCTACTTTTAAAATATAAAGTTTTAATCTTTGACCAGGCCTGTAAAATTCTCCGGGAACTTGTTCTTCTCTTGACAGCACTCCTAATGTTTTTCCAATATCAAAAAACACACTTTTTCCTTCTACTCTTTGGACAATACCAGAAATAATTTCACCTTCTTTTGATTTATACTCATCAAATATGCTTTCTTTTTCAGCCTCTCTTATTCTTTGCATTATAACTTGCTTTGCTGTTTGAGCAGCAATTCGTCCATAATCTTCTCGTGGCTCCAAAGGAATAATTAATTCTTCTCCTGGCTTGATTTTAGCTTTTATTTTCTTAGCTTCATCAATCATGATATGTTTTTCTTCATTAAAGCGGACTTGGGTTTTTTTATCAGCATCTTCTTTTATCTCCTGCTTTTTCTCTTTTAATTCTTCCAGTTCTTCTTCAGAGTAAATCATCTTTTCATCAACAACTGTTTTTACCTGCCAAAACTTAACTTCGCCTGATTTAGAATCAAGTTCTGCTTTAATGATCTGTCCTTTTTGTCCGTAATCTTTTTTATATGCTGCAGCCAGTGCTTGCTCAATTGTCTCAAAAACTTTTTCAGAAGAAATTCCTTTCTCCTCAGCAATTTGAGCAATAGCTGAAGCAAAATTTTTCATGTCCATATTTAAATAATCGAAATTTTTAATAAAAATGTCCGTGTTTAACGGACTAGTATTATTCTGCCAAATAAAAACTAATCTGTCAACAAAATATTTATAGAGGAATATTGCCGTGTTTTCTAGGAATCTTGCTTTCTCTCTTATTAAACAAAGATTTTAAGCATTTTGTTAAAACAATTCTTGTATCTTTTGGGTTTATTATCATGTCAACCTGGCCAAGTTTAGCAGCTTGGTAAGGATTCAAAAACATTTCTTTTAATTGTTCAATCTTTTCCTTTTCTAATTTTTCGGGCTTTTTGCTTTTGTTTAAATCCTTTTTAAAGATAATTTTTACCGCTTGTTCAGGTCCCAT